>NZ_JAHBDP010000115.1:0-26797 GCF_019956495.1 Pseudomonas sp. BF-B-26
GTCTTTGAACAGTTCAAAAATGGTCGCTTTGACCTTTTGCACCGCGTTGCTCTCCACGACCGTGTCATGCCAGCACAGGGAAAGGTCACGGGTAAACAGTCGGTGATCGATCCTGGCCAGTTTGAGCCTGTGTTGCTCAAGTTCAACATGGGCGGCCGCCCACGGCAGGATCGTCACGCCCAGTTTGGCCAGGACGGCCGAGAACAGCAGGTCCGTGGAGTTGGCCTCGAACTCGACCTCACAGTGCAGGCCAGCCTCCTGAAAGGCCGACTCGACCCGGCTGCGAATCGTGTTCGGCGCGCAGGGCAACACCAGCGGCATCTTCGCCAACGCCTCGATCGACACCGGTCCATCCGGTAACGAAAACTCGGGCCACGCCACCAGGTACAGCGTTTCGGTGAACAGCCGCTGCATGGCCATGCCACGGGTGTCGACCGCATCGACATTCACCGCCAGCGCCACCCGCCCCACCGTGATCAGCCGCCCCAGGTCGGCGCTCGGGGCATCGATCAACTCCAGCTTGATGCCCGGATAGCGACTGCGAATCGTGCGCGCGAGTGGAATCGCCAGCATGCGGGCGGTACTCGACGGCATGCCGACCGACACTTTGCCCTGCGGGAATTCGGCGTCCTGACGCAGCAGTTCCTGGGTGCCGTCGGCCTGGCGCAGCAGTTCGATGGCGTGCCGATACAGCGTCTGCCCGGCCGCCGTGGGCACCACGCCATGCACGCTGCGCTCGAGCAGTTGCATGTCCATGTCTCGTTCCAGATTGCGCATCTGCTGGCTGATCGCAGGCTGCGCAATATGCAGCGCTTCGCTGGCGCGGGTGATGTTGCCGCACTCGACCACTTTGATGAAATACCGCAACTGGCGCAGGTCCATGCATCCCTCCAAAGCCATATAACTTTCCGATGGAATCAGAGGAATATCATATTTGAAGCTTATGAGATACGACGCCTAGACTCGTCTCACAACAAACGAAGCGCCAACGGTCGCCACCGGCAAGCAGCGCTTCTATAGGCCTATCAAGGTCAATGGGAGATCTCAATGTCTAGAGTGTTAACAGCATCAGCAACGAGCGTGAAGCCCATCAAGACGCCCCTGACCCGCGAGCAGATTCGCGGCTTCTGGACGGTCTACGTGGGATGGGTTCTGGATGGCGTGGATTCGGTAATCTTCGCCCTGGTTCTGATTCCTGCCCTGACCGAGCTGCTGCCCGCCTCGGGCATTGAGCCCAGCGCCACCAACATCGCCATGTACGGGTCGATCACGTTCGGGTTGTTTCTGATCGGCTGGGGGATGTCGTTCATCTGGGGGCCGCTCGCCGACCGCTTTGGCCGGGTGAAAATGCTCGCCGCCAGCATCCTGGTCTACTCGCTGTTTACCGGCGCGGCGGCATTCTCGGAGAACATCTGGCAGTTGGCGGCATTTCGGCTGATCGCCGGGATCGGCGTCGGCGGCGAGTGGGCACTCGCCGGCACCTATGTCGCCGAGAGCTGGCCGGAAGACCGGCGCAAGATGGGCGCGGGTTATCTGCAAACCGGCTACTACTTTGGCTTCTTCATTGCCGCACTGTTGAACTACACCGTCGGCGCCACCTATGGCTGGCGCGTGATGTTTCTCTGCGGCCTGTTCCCGGCGTTCATTGCGATCTATACCGCGCTAAAAGTGAAAGAGCCGGGCCAGGTGCGCAACGCTGCGCTCAACCTCAAAACCCCCGAGTTGAAACCTGCAACGCGCGCGTCGTGGTGGGAAATCTTTGCCCCGGCCTTTCGGCGCCGCACGTTGACCAGCTCATTGCTGGTCGGGGTCGCCATCGTCGGCTTGTGGGCCGGCTCGGTGTACGAAGCGACGGCTGTCGTCACGCTGGTCACCCAGGCGGGCATTGACCACGTCGGCGCGGTGCACCTCGCCTCCATCGGCGCAGCGGTGCTGTCGCTCAGCACGATTCTGGGTTGCCTGGTGGCGCCCTGGCTGGCCGAACGACTGGGTCGACGGGTCGCGCTGGGCATCTATTTCGCCGGCATGGCGGCATCGATCATCGTCGCATTCGGCTGGGTGTTCTACATGGACGATGGCCTTCATCTGTTCATGGTGTCGCTGGTGTTCCTCGGCTTCTTCGGCGGTAACTTCGCGATTTTCTCGCTCTGGCTGCCCGAGCAGTATCCGACCCGGATCCGCGCCACGGCCTTCGCCTTCAATGCCTCGGTCGGTCGCTTCATCGGCGCCGGCGTCAACTTCCTGCTGGCCGCGGCGATTCACTGGTATGGCTCGCTCGGCGCCCCCATCGCCTGGACGGCTGCGGCCTTCGTGGTCGGCATTCTGATCCTGCCGTTTGCCGTCGAAACCCGTGATCAAACCTTGCCGCAATAACCCGCACCTGAACACTTACTGGAGAACCCTATGCAAGCGTTGCAAGGCGTGAAGATTGTTGATCTGAGTCGCGCACTGTCGGGGCCGTTCTGCACCATGGTGCTGGCGGACCTCGGGGCCGATGTGATCAAGGTCGAGCCCGGCCCGACCGGCGACATGAGCCGCACCTGGGGCCCGTTCGACCGGGGCGTGAGCACTTACTACCTGTCGTGTAACCGCAACAAGCGCGGCCTGTGCATCGACTTCCGCACTCCACAGGGATTGGCCACGATCCAGCGGCTGATCGATGACGCCGACGTCGTCATCGAGAACTTCAAACCCGGCACGCTGGAGAGTATGGGGCTCGGTTATGACGTACTCAGCGCCCGCAACCCGCGACTGATTCTGGGCAGCATCAATGCCTTTGGCGCCGACGGGCCGATGAGCAGCTGGCCGGGCTTCGACCAGATTGCCCAGGGTTATTCGGGGTTGATGAGCCTGACCGGTTTCGTCGATGGCGACCCGACGCGCACCGGCACCGCCATCGGCGATTTGACCTCGGGCATGTGGCTGGTGACGGCGGTGTTGGCGGCCCTGCTGGAGCGCTCGACGACCGGGCAAGGCCAACACGTCAGTACGTCGTTGCTGGCCAGTTTAATCGGGCTGTTGAGTGTGCACGGTCAACGTTATCTCAGCCTGGGTGATGTGCCGCGTCGTACCGGCAATGCGCATTCGGTGATTGCGCCTTATGGCGTGTTCCAGACGCTGGACGGCCCGCTGAATCTGGCGCCGATCACCTCGGCCATGTGGGGGCGTTTGTGCGTGCTGCTCGATTTGCCAGCGTTGCCGGATGACCCGCGATTTGCCACCAACGAAGCGCGAGTCGAACGGCGTGACGAGTTACGGGAGATTCTGGAAAGCCGCTTGAAAACCCGCAGCAAACTCGAATGGACCACGCTGTTCGTCGAGGCAGGATTGCCCGCCGGTCCGATCAACACGCTCGACGAAGTGTTCGACGACCCGCAGGTACTGCACAGCCAACTGACCGAAACACTTACGCACCCGACACTCGGCGCATTGCGCCAGGTAGTGACACCGGTGTTCAGCGCCACCGACGGCGCCGCCAGCCGTCCACCGCCGCTCCTCGGTGAACACACCATTGAAGTCCTGCGCGAAGCCGGTTTCGACGCTGCATCGATCAACGCACTGCTCGCCACCAAAGTCGTGTTCCAGGACACCGACGTTTCGCCCGCACACTCAACAGGAACCACCCAATGAACCCAACCTCCTCTGCCACCGTGACCGTCAACATCGTCGATGAACGCATCGCGCGGGTGGTGTTCAGCAACCCCTCCCACCGCAACGCCCTCAGCGCGCAGTTGCTGGCATCCCTCGATGAAAGCCTCGCCGCCCTCGCCTTACAACGCGTCCCCGTGGTGATTCTTGGTAGCGAAGTGGGCCAGCCGGTGTGGAGCGCCGGTCACGACATACGCGAACTGCAACACGACCGCGACCCGATTGCCTACGGCAAACCCCTCGAACAGGTACTGCGCCGCATCCGCGCCTACCCCGGCGTGGTGATCGCGCTGATTTGCGGCTCGGTCTGGGGCGGAGCAGTCGACCTGGCCATGAGCTGCGACCTGGTGGTTGCCGACCACAGCGCGAGCTTCGCAATGACCCCGGCCAACATCGGCTTGCCCTACACCACCAGCGGGTTGCTGCGGTTCTTCAACAACTTGCCGATTCATGTACTGAAGGAAATGTTCTTCACGGCGCAGAAACTGGATGCCGAACGGGCGGAGCGGTTTGGCGTGATCAATAGACTGGTGAACAGCGACGCGCTGGAAGCGACTGCGCTCGACATGGCCCAAGGCATCGCCGGCAAAGCGCCGCTGGCCATTGCGGCGGTGAAGGAACAATTGCGCATTCTGGAAGACCTGCAACCGATGCCTGTGCAGGCGATGGAGCAGATTGCGGAGTTGCGGCGACAGGCCTGCGAAAGCGCCGATTTCACTGAAGGGCTGGCGGCCTTCACCGAGCGCAGGCCGGCGGTGTTCAGTGGCAACTGATACGCCGCCGTAAAGTCCCGTGATGTAAGCGCTTTCGCCTGCGAGCCGCGTCTATGGGTCCAGATAGACGCGGCCCCGCCCCGTGACGCCAGTAAAAGACTCTGCCTATCACGACCCAATACTCCCCCTATTAGCTGACTTCCCAACTGGGGTCTAACCTTATTCGAGCGTCGGCACCATAAGCCGGCCGGTCAAGAGCTGATAAGGAGATAGGAATGGGTCAGAAACCTGACTAAACCTGCCGTAGGCCACCGTGCAGGCAACTCGATTGCCGCTGTTCAGAATTCCCCTGTGATCAAAACAATCAGTTGATCAAACTGCTGGCCCTGCAGCCTGTGTCATTGGTTTCGCCCGTTGCTGTTTAACGCCCACGTTGGGCCGGATAGCCGGATGAATACGACCAAAGGTAGCTCACACATGGCAAACGAATCGAAATGCCCGTTCATTAGCGCCGCTGGCGGTGGCACGACAAACCGCGACTGGTGGCCGAACCAACTGAATCTGAAAATCCTCCATCAGCACTCGTCCCTGTCCGACCCCATGGACAAGGACTTCAACTACGCAGAAGCCTTCAAAAGCCTGGACTTTGAAGCGGTCAAAAGAGACCTCACTGCGTTGATGACTGACTCCCAGGACTGGTGGCCGGCGGACTTCGGTCACTACGGGCCACTCTTCATTCGCATGGCCTGGCACGCCGCCGGTACGTACCGCACCGGTGACGGTCGTGGTGGCGCCGGTTCCGGCCAGCAACGCTTCGCGCCGCTCAACAGTTGGCCGGACAACGTCAGCCTCGATAAGGCACGTCGGCTGCTCTGGCCGATCAAGCAAAAATATGGCAACAAAATTTCCTGGGCTGATCTGATCGTCCTCACCGGCAACGTCGCCCTGGAGTCCATGGGCTTCAAGACCTTCGGCTTTTCCGGCGGTCGTCCGGACGTTTGGGAACCGGATGAGGACGTCTATTGGGGCTCGGAAAACAAGTGGCTGGGCGGCGACACCCGCTACGGCAAAAAAGACGAGCCCATGCAAGAACCCGGCGAAGGCCCACTTGTAGCTGAGCCAGGGGAAAACGAGGCAAGCCGCACTGAACAGGGGCGCAACCTGGAGAACCCGCTCGCCGCCGTGCAAATGGGCCTGATCTACGTCAACCCGGAAGGCCCGGAAGGCAACCCGGATCCGGTCGCTGCGGGCAAGGACATCCGCGAAACGTTCGGTCGCATGGCGATGAATGACGAAGAAACCGTGGCACTGATCGCTGGCGGCCACGCCTTCGGCAAGACCCACGGCGCCGGACCTGCCGACAATGTCGGCGCCGAGCCCGAAGCCGCGGGCCTGGAAATGCAGGGCCTGGGCTGGAAAAGCTCTTTCGGCACTGGCAAAGGGGGCGACACAATCACCAGCGGCCTGGAAGTGACTTGGACGACCACGCCCACAAAATGGAGCAACAACTACCTGGAGAACCTGTTCGGCTTCGAGTGGGAACTGAGCAAAAGTCCGGCCGGTGCGAACCAGTGGATACCGAAAAATAACGCCGGCGCCGGCATCATTCCAGATGCTCACGACCCGTCCAAGCGTCGCAATCCGACCATGCTGACCACCGACCTGTCGCTGCGATTCGACCCGATCTATGAGCCGATTTCGCGGCGTTTCCTGGCCAATCCAGACCAGTTGGCCGACGCGTTCGCCCGCGCCTGGTTCAAGCTGATCCACCGCGACATGGGTCCCCTCTCCCGCTACCTCGGCCCGGAAATGCCGAGCGAAGAGCTGCTGTGGCAAGACCCGATTCCAGCGGTCGACCATGCCTTGGTCAACGACAGTGACGTCGCCGCGCTCAAGAGCAAACTCCTGGCCTCGGGCCTGACCGTCTCGCAGCTTGTATCAACGGCTTGGGCGGCGGCGTCGACTTTCCGCGGCTCCGACAAACGCGGTGGCGCCAACGGTGGGCGCTTGCGTCTGGCCCCGCAAAAGTTCTGGCAGGCCAACCAGCCTGAGCAACTGGCGAATGTGCTGGCGAAACTCGAGGGTATCCAAAGCGAGTTCAACAACAGCGGCAAGAAAATCTCGCTGGCAGACCTGATCGTGCTGGCCGGTAATGCCGGCGTCGAACAGGCGGCGAAAAATGCCGGTCAAACCGTGACGGTGCCTTTCTCACCTGGGCGGATGGATGCCACCCAAGAGCAGACGGACGTGGAGTCTTTCGGCTTCCTCGAACCCATCGCCGATGGCTTCCGCAACTACCTCAAAGGCAAATACAGCGTCCCGGCCGAGCATCTGTTGATCGACAAGGCGCAACTGCTGACACTCACCGCGCCAGAAATGACCGCGCTCATTGGCGGCATGCGTGTGTTGAACACCAACGTCGGACAAACCAGGCACGGTGTATTCACCCAGCAGCCGGAAGCGTTGACCAACGACTTCTTCAAAAACCTGCTGGACATGGGCGTGGAATGGAAACCGGTGTCGGAGGCTAATGAGGAGTTCGAAGGGCGCGATCGCAAAACCGGTGAATTGAAATGGACCGGCACCCGCGTCGATCTCGTCTTCGGCTCGAATGCGCAGTTGCGAGCGTTGGCTGAAGTCTATGCAACCGCTGATGCGCAGGAAAAGTTCGTGAAAGACTTCGTCGCCGCCTGGGCCAAAGTGATGGACCTGGATCGCTTCGACCTCAGGTAACACGAGCGGTATCGCTGAAACTGCAACGCCTCCCACTGTGGAGGCGTTGTTGGTTCAGGCGCGGCGCTGGCGGGAGAATGTCTGATCGCAGAAAGGACTAAGTGGGAGAGATCGTGGCCAGGGCGCCAATCAAAATGGTCAACACCAGAAATCCACCCAGGAAAATCGCCATCTTGCCCATTGGGCCTCCTACATTATGAGTTTGCGGTGCAGCAGTCGCCGCGACTGCGGAGCGTGCCGTTATTGTGAGCCGGCGGCTGTATGCATTACAGATGCAGATGGCGATGGAAAATACGGATCAGAACGCCGAATCGGCGCTAGATCGCCTTTAAACGTCAATTGCGCCAGGATCTATTTATGCCGCTGAGCTTTCATAAAATGCACGCCAATGGCGATGACTTCGTCATTGTCGACTCGCGAAACGCGACCAATCCAATGACAAGTACCCTGGCTCGGCGAATGGGTGATCGGCACCGAGGAGTCGGCTTCAATCAACTCGCGGTGGTGCTCGATTGCGAAGGTGCAGATGCGCGTTTGATGTTTTGGAACGCAGATGGCTCCACATTGGAAGTTTGCGGCAGCGCCACGCGGGGCGCCGCAGATATGCTGATGCGTCAATCGAACACCACTTCGATAGCGCTCCGAACCAACCGTGGTCTACTCACTTGCGAACGAACTTCAACCGGCGCAATTTCCGTCAACATGGGGGAGCCACTTTTCGGCTGGTCGGATATTCCGCTGTCTCTGGAACTGGATACAACTGTTTTGCCACTTGCTGGTGACCCAACAGCTTGCAGCATGGGAAATCCGCACTGCACTTATTTCGTGGATGATCTAACAGCCATTGATATAGCGACCATCGGCCCGACAATTGAAACAAATCCCCTATTCCCCCTCAGGACGAACGTGCATTTCGTCCAGATCATCAACCGAAAACACATTCGGTTGCGCATTTGGGAACGCTGGGGTGGCATTCCGCTCGGTTCAGGTTCCTGCTCTTGCGGTGCCGCAGTTAATGGAATTCGTTGTGGCTTGTTAGACCACTCCGTTGAGGTTGAATGTGATGGCGGAACTGTGACGGTTCAATGGGATGGCGTGGGACCTGTGTTTCTTATTGGACCGGTAGAGGCCGCTTTTTCGGGGACAATCACGGATAACCTATTACACGTTTTATAGTGACTCAAGTTTTTGCAACAGCCAGGCCAGGTCGTAAAAAACACTGCTCAGTCACCCTTTTGCCCCATTGATCCCCCTCTTGTTCCTGTTCCAACTTAAAACCAAAGCCTTCATACAGTTTACGAGCGGCATCAAGACCTTTGAATGTCCAAAGCCGCGTCGCGCAAAAACCCTGTTCGTCACAGAAATTTATTGCTTCAACCAACAAGCGTTTGCCTGCTCCCTTACCTCGCGCTGAGTCATCAAGAATGAAACAGCGGAGAATCGCTTCGCCGCCCTCTCCTTCGCCGTCTATCGCGATGGAACCTACAATTCGCTGGCCGTCCAACGCCACCCACACCTCGTTGCGTGGATTGTCCAAACGCCCCATCAACTCCGCCATGTCTGATGCAACCAGACTTTCAAACGGCTGACCGAAGTCCGAATGTCTTGCGTAGTAGTCAGCATGCATTTCGACAATACGGCCGATGATTCCGGGACGGTAGCCTCGAGCAATGTCCAATTGCGCGGGAGGCAATTGCTCTGAACCAAGTCGATGGGCTTGCAGCGCGACCGCATAGTGGGCGATGCCCTCACTCACTGCCTGCTGTTGCTCATTCGTTAAGTGAGTCAAGGCAGCGCTCACCTGTTCTTTCGCGAATGAATCAATGGCTCGCAGGGTTTTCTTGCCTTTCGCCGTGAGTCGCAGTTTCTTGGAACGTGCGTCATCCTCGTGTGGAGCCTCTTCTATCTCGCCGGCCTCAATCAGCTTGCGCACCATACGGCTCACGGTGGACTTTTCCAGGCCGAGGAGCTCCACAAGCTCCACTGCCGTCATCGAACTCCGCTCCCCAATCTCCACAATCGTGTGGACGGACGAGGGTGGATAGTCCGTCGCAGCCAGCGTGGCTTGCATGAACCCCAACTCTCGCACCATGAGACGCGATACCGAACGGACTTGGTTAATCAGGTTTGATTGGGAATGAATCACGAGAAGCACCTCGAACGAAACGTCTTATTAGTTGTATAGCACAACCAAATAATCGTCAATTGAGGCTGGCTTCTGACCCAGTGCAACCGAGACACTGAGAATTCCAAACGCCCACAAAAAAGCCCACTGACCGTCACCGGTTCAGTGGGCTTTTGATCAGGCTTCTAGTTACAGAGCCATATCAGTCGCAGCATTAGCCTTCGGCGCCTTGGCCTTCTCAGCTGGAGCCGGAGCCGCCACCTGACCAATCACCGGCGGCGGAGTCCGACTTTTTCTGCTTAACCGCTACGCGGCAAGCTCGACGTAGCTCGACTCCCCACCTCCGGTCGCGCCCGACAACCAACCCCATACGAAGGTCAGCGTGGTACGTCCTGCGTGATCAATGCCTACCGTGCCACGAGACCAGCCGGAAAGAATCTCACCATCCGTGGTCAAGCACTGATAAAGAAGCTCAATGGTATCGGGGCCTGTCACGCGCCCGACTTGATTACCCCTGCGGATATGACCACCCTGGTAAGTACCCCAAATAGCACCTTCCTCGACATGGTAGTGAAATACTGTGCGTGCATCAGATAGCCCGTAGGCGTTGTCTGCTACCGAAAATCGGCGATTGTTCAAACGCTCGCTGATTTGAGAAAAGGGGATTTCCATAAATGTCGCGTCCTTTAGTCGAGATGATCCATTCCACCTTGGATGATCTTAAGCCATTTTGTCACGACGGATGAGGCACTGCTTTGGCCATCTCTGGAGATGCGAGCTCACGACGATATAAAGCAAGATGGGTTCACCGCACGCTTAAGCACGACGAGGAGTAAATCCGCCCTATTCAGGTCTGCTTCGCAGCCCAACGGGGGCAAGCCCCCTCGCCACAAAAAACTCGTCAGTCTTAGCATTTCGTGATCTGCAAGATCGAATTGCGGACACAAAAAAGCCCACTGACCGTCACCGGTTCAGTGGGCTTTTGGCTCTCCGAATACCTACAGGACTGAGACAGATCATGAGCATTTTTAGTCGTATCAAAGCCCTCATAAAGCAGGAACCGAAAGAACAAATCGTCGGATATTCCATACCAGAACTGAAGTCGATCTTTACTAAGTCTTTATTAAACATTGATCCTCCCCTACCCGACTATCCGCAAAACACGTCTTTGGAGGACATAGGCATTCCAGCCTACTACTCTCCATTTTTAATCGGCAACGAAGATACTCATAAGCTCTTGACGCTCGTCGAAGACAACTTCACGTATGCGACTGAAAAAACGTTTAACGAACTACCCGTAAAGCAGTATGTAAACACTCAAAAAACTGAGCACTTGGTGTTTTTCATATCTACAAGAGAATTCAACTCTGTGACTGTACGACTGGTCACCAATAGTGTTGATTTCTTGGCCATCATTGCTCGCGAGAAATTCTCCGTGCCTCCTCCATGGGTTGTTTTCGAGGGGTATAACCCTTCTTGGTGGGGAGGCGATATGCAAGGCGCTCAGGGCTACTATAACGACAGCTACTTCTCGCCGTTTTTCACAAATTTAAGCGCCGCAGAAAGGGAAATTTATTACGCAAGATACAGCGCGACGAATGAATGGATAAAAAGCTTGGAATTGATGTACGACGTTGAGTGATCGTTTACCTTTCTGGGGCTGCTTCGCAGCCCAACGGGGGCATGCCCCCTCGCCACAAAAAACTCGTCAGCCTAAGCAATTCGTAATCTGCAAGATCGAATTCCAGACACAAAAAAGCCCACTGACCGTCACCGGTTCAGTGGGCTTTTGATCAGGCTTCTAGTTACAGAGCCATATCAGTCGCAGCATTAGCCTTCGGCGCCTTGGCCGGAGTAGCCGGAGCAGCAGCCGGAGCCGCCATCTGACCAATCGCCGGCGGCGGAGTCAGCTGCAACACCTTGGCGGTGTAAGCCCACTCCTCAGCCACTTTCTCAGGGTTGCCATTCAACTGAGTGCCATAGCTCGGCACGATCTGGTGCAGCTTTTCCTGCCAGGCAGGCGATGCAACCTTGTCCTTGAACACCTTCTGCAGCACGGTCAGCATGATCGGTGCAGCCGTCGAAGCGCCCGGCGAAGCACCCAGCAGACCCGCGATGGTGCCGTCTTGCGAGGCAACAATCTCGGTACCCAGCTTCAGTACGCCGCCAGCGGCTTCATCACGCTTGATGATTTGCACGCGTTGGCCAGCTTGCCACAGGCGCCAGTCTTCGGCTTTGGCATTCGGGAAGTATTCTTTGAGGGCGTTGAGGCGGTCTTCGTCAGACAGCATCAGTTGGCCTGCAAGGTACTCGACCAGCGGGTATTCCTTGATGCCGACTTTGGTCATTGGCCACACGTTGTGCGTGGTGGTGGTGGTCAGCAGGTCCAGGTACGAGCCTTCTTTGAGGAACTTGGTGCTGAAGGTCGCGAATGGGCCAAACAGGATGACGCGCTTGCCGTCCAGGACGCGGGTGTCCAGGTGCGGAACCGACATTGGCGGTGCGCCAACGGAGGCTTTGCCGTAGGCCTTGGCCAGGTGTTGTTCGGCGATGGTCGGGTTTTCGGTCACCAGGAACGAGCCGCCGACCGGGAAGCCTGCGTATTCCTGGGCTTCAGGAATGCCGGACTTCTGCAGCAGGTGCAGTGCACCGCCGCCCGCGCCGATGAACACGAACTTGGCGTCGGTTTCGGTTTTGCTGCCGTCTTTCAGGTTTTTGTAGCTGACGCGCCAGCTGCCGTCTTCGTTCTTGGTGATGTCTTGCACTTCGCTAGACAGTTTCAAGTCAAATTTCGGCGTGGTTTGCAGGTGCGCAACGAACTGGCGGGTGATCTCGCCAAAGTTCATGTCGGTACCGATCGGGCTCCAGGTGGCTGCGACTTTCTGGTTCGGGTCACGCCCTTCCATCATCAGCGGAACCCACTTCTTGATCACAGCCGGGTCTTCGGAGTACTGCATGCCAGCGAACAGCGGGCTCGCTTGCAGGGCTTCGTAGCGCTTCTTCAGGAACTTGATGTTGTCATCGCCCCACACAAAGCTCATGTGCGGCGTGGAGTTGATGAACGAACGCGGGTTCTTCAGCACGCCTTGCTGAACCTGCCAGGCCCAGAACTGACGGGAGATCTGAAAGGCTTCGTTGATTTCAACGGCTTTCGTGATCTGGACGTTGCCTTTATCGTCTTCCGGGGTGTAGTTCAATTCGGCCAGGGCAGAGTGACCGGTACCGGCGTTGTTCCAGCCATTGGAGCTTTCCAGGGCGACGCCGTCGAGACGCTCGATCATTTCCATCGAAGTGCCAGGTTCCAGCTCATTGAGCCAAACACCGAGGGTCGCGCTCATGATGCCGCCGCCAATGAGCAGCACATCGACTTTCTTTGCCTCTTCCGCGTGAACGGACGTGATCCCCATCGACAAAGCCAGCCCCAGCAGGGCCGTGTTCATTTTCTTAAACATCTGTAGCACCTTTGATAAAACGTCATCCGCCCTTCCATCCCCATGCTTGATGCCCCTGGTTCACGGCATGCAGGCAGCATGCTGCGGGTTGCGCACGCATAAGGATTGGAGGGTGGGCACACAAGGCCGACGTGTCTCCATCGACCTCAGTTTATATGTCCCTACTGAACTGACTTTTTATCGTTATTGGCTTCAGCTACTTGAGCGACAGTGATTCTGTTGGCGCGTCTCAAGGACGCACAAACTGAATAGGTCAAAGCAAGTTGGCGCGCAGAATATCACGACACGGCAAACCCGCGCGTCTGTTCCCGACTTGATGGTCCGTCTCGACCACTATACTCATCGTGCTTTTCTCGATGAGCCGGTGAGGAGATGTCATGAGCGACAAAGTTGATCTGCGCAAATATTCCTCCCAAGTGGTCGACGGCGTGGAACGCGCGCCCGGACGATCCATGCTGCGTGCCGTAGGTTTCACCGACGAAGACTTCAAGAAACCGCAGATCGGTATCGCCTCCACCTGGGCGATGGTCACGCCCTGCAACATGCACATCGACAAGCTGGCGATTGAAGCCGAAAAAGGCGCGAATGCCGCTGGCGCCAAGGGCGTTATTTTCAACACCATCACCATTTCCGATGGCATCGCCAACGGCACCGAAGGTATGAAGTATTCGCTGGTGTCGCGGGAAGTGATCGCCGATTCCATTGAAGTCGTGGCCGGCTGCGAAGGCTTTGACGGTCTGGTGACCGTGGGCGGTTGTGACAAGAACATGCCGGGCTGCCTGATCGGTATGGCGCGGCTGAATCGCCCGTCCATCTTCGTGTATGGCGGCACCATCCGGCCGGGCGCAGGCCACACCGATATCATCTCCGTGTTCGAGGCCGTGGGTCAGCACGCGCGGGGGGATATCAGCGAGATTCAGGTCAAGCACATCGAGGAAGTGGCGATTCCGGGCCCCGGCTCCTGCGGCGGCATGTACACGGCCAACACCATGGCTTCCGCCATTGAAGCGTTGGGCATGAGCCTGCCTGGTTCCAGCTCTCAGGACGCCGTCGGCAGCGACAAGGCGTCGGACAGTTTCCGCGCCGGTCAGCAAGTCATGGAGCTGCTCAAGCAAGACATCAAACCGCGCGACATCATGACCCGCAAGGCCTTTGAAAATGCCATTCGGGTGGTGATCGCCCTCGCCGGCTCGACCAATGCCGTGCTGCATCTTCTGGCCATGGCGCATGCCGTGGATGTCGAGCTGACGCTGGATGATTTCGTCGAGTTGGGCAAGGTATCCCCGGTGGTGGCCGACCTGCGCCCCAGCGGCCGATACATGATGAGCGAACTGGTGGCCATCGGCGGCATCCAGCCGCTGATGAAGCGTATGCTCGCCGCCGGCATGCTGCATGGCGATGCGCTGACGGTCACCGGCAAAACCCTGGCCGAAAACCTGGAAAACGTGCCCGATTACCCCGAAGGTCAGGACGTGATCCTGCCCTTCGACCAACCGATCAAAAAAGACTCCCATTTAGTGGTGCTGCGAGGCAACCTTTCGCCCACCGGCGCCGTGGCCAAGATTACCGGCAAGGAAGGTTTGCGCTTTGAAGGCACGGCTCGTGTGTATCACGGCGAGGAAGGCGCGTTGGCCGGCATCCTCAACGGCGAAGTCAAGGCCGGCGATGTGATCGTGATCCGCTACGAAGGCCCCAAGGGTGGGCCCGGCATGCGCGAAATGCTCTCGCCGACGTCGGCGGTCATGGGCAAGGGGCTGGGCAAAGACGTTGCGCTCATCACCGACGGCCGCTTCTCCGGCGGTTCACACGGGTTTGTGGTGGGCCATATCACGCCCGAAGCCTTTGACGGCGGGCCGATAGCGCTGATTGAAGACGGCGACAAGATCACCATCGACGCCGAAACACGGCAGATCACGGTCGATGTCTCCGACGCCGAACTGGCCGAGCGCAAAACCCGCTGGGTGCGCCCGGAATCCAAGTACAAACGCGGGGTGTTGGCCAAGTACGCGAAGACCGTGTCCAGCGCCTCGGAAGGCGCGGTGACGGACAAGTATCTGTAATCGACGTTGTCAGGACTGACGCCTTAAAGTCTGAACCGATCCACCGACTGCGAGAGCTTGCCTGCCAGGGTGGACAGCTCATCGGTGGTCGAGGCGGTCCGGCCGATGACCTTGCTGTTGCCTTCGGACATACCGGCAATCATTTCGACCTGATGGGCGATTTCGTTGCTGGCCAGACTCTGCTCACCGATGGTGCGGGTGATGTCATTGACCAGTTGCGTGGTGTTCAGCGTGGCGTCGAGAATTTCGCGGATGGCGCGTTCGACGTCGGCGGTCACAGCCATGCCTTTGTCGACCTGCGCCACGCCCGCCTCCATGCTGGTCACCGCCTCGCGGGTGCTTTGCTGGATGCGTGAGACCATCGTGGCAATTTCCTGGGTGGAGGCGCTGGTGCGTCCCGCCAGGCTGCGCACTTCATCGGCCACCACGGCAAATCCACGGCCTTGCTCACCGGCACGAGCGGCTTCGATCGCGGCGTTGAGCGCCAGCAGGTTGGTTTGATCGGCGATGCCCTTGATCACCTGGATGATGCTGAAAATCCCTTCGGACTCCTTGTCCAGCGTGCGGATCACTTGGGCCGATTGCTGCGCCGAACGCGCAATGCCGTCCATGTCGTTGACCACCTGATGGATCACGCGACCGCCATCCTTGGCCAGTGCCTCGGCCTGATTGGCCATGTTCAGTGCGCGCTCGGCATGCCGGGTGATTTCCTCGATGCTCGCGGTCATTTCGCTGGCGGCAGCCGCCATGGTGCTGGCCGCTACGCTTTGTTGCTGGCTGCTGCCGGCGACTTCGTGGCAGCCGCTGCTCAATTGTTCGCTCATGCCGCTCACGCCGTGGGCGTTGCTGCGCACGGCTTCGATCATGCCGCGCAGGTCGCGCTGCATGGTCGCAAGGCTGCGAATCAGGGCGCTGGCTTCGTCGTTGTGGGTAGGCTCGACAATCGGTTCGCTCAGGTTGCCATGGGCGATGCTGTCAGCGATGCGGCTAGCAGTCTGCAACGGCGCCATGATGCTCAGCATCACCGAGCGCCCCTGGGCCAGCAGCAATAACAGGCTGGCGATCAGGACACCGCCGAGGGTGAAATTGGCATTGCTGATGACGTTCTGAGTGTCGGCACGGGTCTGTTGGGTGTTGGTCTCAATCAGTTCGCTGAGGGCGGCCAACTGACTTTCCAGCTGGCTGAATACGCTACTGAAACTGCCCAGTTGTTGCTGCGCGGCTTCCGGATTTTCCAGCGCCACCCCAACAATGCCTTCGGCTGCGCTGATGTAGGTATCGAGGCTGGGCTTGATCTTGTTCAGGGCCCCCTTGATGGTGTCGTTGACCGGCTGCTTAAGGTTTTCACCAAGCATTTCACGAAAATGCGCCGCATGTTCCTCGATGGAACTGCGCACCTCGGCTTTGCTGCTGGTGCTTTTGCCCAACCCGACCAACATCGCGGACAGCACGTCGGCGCGTAACGCGTCGTGCATCATGTCGGCTTCGAGGTGATTGCGCAGCACGGTCATACTGACCTCGTTGTCATTCACCGCAGCAGCCATCTGGGTATTTCCCAGGTAACTGACCAGGCTCATGATCAACGCGGTAATCAGCCCAGTCCCAATCAGCAGAATCAAACGTAATTTTATGGACACTTTGTGGATCCTCTCTGAGCACGTTTGTCAGTTGCGTTGAAGCCAACCGCGGATTGGTTTACTAAAGAGGTTATCGACCGGCACGAGTGGTTAATGAAGCGAAAGTCCATACGCGCATGTCTTTACGACATGCGGTATGTTTTTTCGGTTTTGAGGGCGCCTGAATCAGGCAGCGGAGAAGAAGTAGCGCGTCAGGTGAAAGAAGATCGGCGCGGCGAAGCAAATCGAGTCCATCCGGTCAAGCATGCCGCCGTGACCTTTGATCATGGTGCCCCAGTCCTTGGCGCTCAGACTGCGTTTGATCGCCGACATGACCAGACCACCGAGGAAGCCCATCACCACGATGACGAACGACATCAGCAGTGACTGCCAGAAGCTGAAGGGGGTCATCCAGAACATGCAGCCGCCAATCAGCGTTGCGGACAGGCCACCACCGACCAGACCTTCGACCGTTTTTGACGGACTCACCAGCGGCGCAACTTTGTGCTTGCCCAAGAGTTTGCCGAACACGTACTGCAACACGTCACTCAACTGAACGACGAACACCAGATAGAACAGCAGCAGCGCGTTTTGGCCGGCGAATCCTTCCAGATCCAACAGCAACAGCGCGGGCGCATGGCTGATGCAATAAATGCAGATCATCACGCCCCACTGAATCTTTGCCGTCCTTTCCAGGAAGCCGTCAGTGTCCTGGCTCAGCACCGCAATCGCCGGTAGCAGCAGGAATGAATACACCGGAATCAGCAGCGTAAACATCGAATACCAGTGCGTACCGATCAGAATGTATTGCAGCGGGATCAGGATGAAAAACGCCGAAAACAGGGCGTTATGGTCACCCCGCCTGGTCGGAGTCAGGGTGATGAACTCCCTGAGCGCGAACAGTGAGATGAATCCGAACAGGACGACCGTTGCATTGCCGCCCAGCAGGTAGGACACGAAGAAGATGATGACCATCCCCCACCAGGCATTCACGCGCTGATTGAGGTTTTCGATGGTCGAGACAGCGCCTTCCGTTTTGGCCCGCCGGGCCAGCAATCGACCGGCCAGCGAAGCAATCGCCAGCAAGCAGGCCAATCCGAAAAAGAACCACAAAAACTTTGCTTCAAGACTCATTTCGACAACCCCACAATGGCGTTACGCGCGCGTTCCAGAAACACCTGTTTATCCTCGCCAGCAATCCTTTCCATCGGATTGCCGATACGGATCGTGCAGATGATCGGCAGAGGGACGTGTTTGCCTTTGGGCATGGAGCGATGAAGGTTTTCCAGGTAGATCGGCACCAGGTCGACATCGGGGAAGGTCTCGGCCAGCCGGTAAAGACCTGATTTGAATTCCCCGGGCAGTGCCTCGGATGAGCGCGTGCCTTCCGGAAAGAAGATGATCGAATGACCCGCCTGCACCACATCGAAAATGGGCTCCAGCGCGTTTTTACCGGGCGCCGGTTTACGGTCGATCAGCACAGCATTCAGGCCTTTCTGGGAGATGTACGAGAGAAATCGGTTCTTCCCCCAGTAATCGGCAGCGGCGATCGGCTTCACATTCAACCTCGCCTCAGGCGGCAGGGCCGCAATGATGGCCAAGGTGTCCATGTGACTGGTGTGGTTGGCGAAATAGATTCGCTGACGCGTGAGATCCGGCGGGCTCTCCCATCTGGCCGTGACGCCAATCAGCAGTCGAAGAACAGAAATCAGCGCATTACTGATCCACATGGTCGGTCCCCTTCAACTGCTTGGCGATCGCCAGCGTTCGCGTGACGCAGGTGGCGACTGAACCAAGGGCGATGACAACCAGCGCGATCAACAGTACGTAGTGAGTGCCATAAAACTTTGCTTCGATGGCATTCAGCAGCAGTCCTGCGGTCATCACGGCCATTCGATGCTGCTTGGCCATAGGACCGATGAAGGTCTGCTTGAGGCCAATCGAGCCGCCGAACACCCTGACATAAGCAGTCAGTGCCGCCGCCAGGGCAGCAAACCATCCGAGGTCGGATTGGCCAATGGCATACCCGAGCCCGACGATCAGCAGGCTGTCGGCAATCCGGTCGGGGAATTCGTTGTAGAGACTGCCGATGTCGGACTTCTTGCCGCCCTCTATTGCCACCATTCCATCGAAGAGGTTGCACAGCAGGCGCAACTGAATGCCGATCGCGCAGCAGATCGATCCAATGACACCGCTATCAATATTGAGCGCCACGACGCCGGCAAGCGCGAAGGCGATGCTGGCGACGGATATCTGATTGGGGGAAATGTCTCTTTTCACCAAAATGTCGGTGATGTGTTTTGCCCAGCCCGCAGAGCGCGTCTTGATGGGCCTTCTGTTGTCATCCACTGGCCAATATCCCTATAAGTGATGAGTTACTACGTGTTGCATTGTAATGGCGAGTCGCGCTTCCTACCCAGGAATATGAGTCCTCAACGCAAGTTCGTTTTTTTCTCGGCTGCATGCTAGGTTGTACGATGACCGATAAGTGATGTTTTTCACTCTCGCTCCTACAACCCACAACAACAAGGAAACACCGATGAAAAAAGTGAAACTGCTGATTGGATTCTTGTGCCTTTTCAGTGGCTACGTAGCCGCCGCCCCCGCTTCCGCGGACAAGGATGTTGCGCAAGCCGTCGATCATCTGACGCAAGCCATGCTGCACAAGAACATTGCCGAACTGAAAGCACTGACCGCCGAGAACCTGACCTACGGGCATTCCAGCGGGAAGATCCAGGACAAGAAAGCATTCATCGACGATATCGAAACCGGCAAAAGCGCGTTCAAAACCCTGGAGATGCAGAACCAGACCATCACCATCTCGGGAGACGTAGCGTTGGTCCGCCATCACTTCTCGGCTCAAGCACTCAAAGGCACCGAAGTGGTTCCGACCGAAATCGAGAACTTCCAGATCTGGCAAAAACAGAAAGGCCACTGGTTGCTGGTCGGTCGACAAGCGTTCAAGTTCTGATTTTTGCGTAACGAAGGGGACACCCGTTAGCCAGGCTGCGGTGTCCCTACTCTCCCCTTTTACCTACCGTTGATCTGCGAGTTTGGCTTGGGCCCAATAAAAACATATTCGTATGCTTAAATTGATATTGTCGAACAATCCCATCACCAGAGGGTGCCGTCATGAATATCAAAGTCCTGGCTTTAATGCTGTTGGCGTTCTGTGCTCAACCGGCCTGGAGTCAGAATCCCCCCGCCGCTCCAGCCTCCGCCGACAGCGCCGCGCTGACCACGCGCCTGGCCTTGCGCGACCTGTGGGTCGAGCATATTTTCTGGATCAGAAACTACGCAATCGCCAATCAGGCGGCGGACAAACAGCAAGCCAAAGTCGCCGCTGACCAGGTCGTCGACAACGCGACCAAAATCGCCAACAGCATCGCTCCGCTCTACGGCCAGCCCGCTGCCGATCAATTGCTCAAGCTGCTTGCCGGTCACTGGGGCGCGGTGAAACACTACAGCGACGCCACGGTCGCCAAAGACACGAAAGGCAAGCAGGCAGCCGTCACGGATTTGACCAGCAATGCCAAGGCGATTGCGGCGTTTCTGGCCAAAGCCAACCCCAACCTGCCTGAAAACACACTGGTTGCCATGTTGTCGGCTCACGGCGGCCATCACGTCGCCCAGGTCGATGAACTCGCCGCGCACGATTACGCAGGCGAAGCACGCACCTGGCAGATGATGCGCACCCATATCGTGTCGCTGGCTGATGCGCTGACGGCCGCACTGGTCAAGCAGTTCCCGGACAAGTTCTGATACCGCGCGAGGGCAAACCATGCTGGAAGGACTGGGCCGTACACAGCAGGACCTGCTCAATGCGCTGCTGCACCACGCGGGCGGCATGAGCATTGACGAGTTGGCTGACCATCTTTCGGTGACACGCACCGCGGTTCGCCAGCATCTGGCGGCGCTGGAGCGTGACGCCTTGGTGCTGCGCGGCGAAACCCGGCCAACGGGCCGGCGTCCAGAGCAGCTGTATCGGCTCACCGACCATGCGCGGGAGCAGTTCCCTCGCCAATATCAGATGCTGGCCAGTGTGCTGATTGAAGAAGTGGCCGACATCATCGGCCCCGATGCCCTGGCTTCGCTGATGCGCAGCATGGGCCGCAAATTGGCCCTGGACCGCGAACCTCAGGTGGTTGACGAAGCCAGGATCGTGCAGCACATGAACCAGGCAGGATACGAAGCAGAGGTGTTTTTTCGCTCGTCCGACGACAAGGAAATCGTCGCGCATAACTGCGTCTTCCACCGCCTGGCCGCGGCCCACCCGGTGGTCTGCGAACTGGACCTGGCGTTGATCGGAGCGTTAGGCGGTGGTGAAGTCGATCACACGGAGTGCATGGTGCGCGGCGGATATGTCTGTCGGTTCAAACTGCGACCAACCGTAGAAAAGGCCAGCGAGCCTGATAACTCCGGGCCTTCTGATCGAACAGATCGGGCTGATGATTCACCGGATTGATCCGCAAAAGCCCTTCTTCGACATCGCTCAAACCGTAAGGCGCGTACACCTCGCCGGTCACCACATCCAGACCGATGCACGTCCCCGCAATCAGATACCGATCAATGCCATCCTTTGCCGACTGAAGCTTGGGATAAGCCCTGCCAAATCGCTGACCGTACCAAAGGTGAACCCGTGCCTGGTTCTTGATTTCGATGTTCACGTCCAGGTCGTAAAAGAGCTTCCGGGCGGCAACGATGACTTCATTCTCGGCCTCCCACGACACGTCTTCATCAAAGTAGAAAACGTCGTAATCCTTGATGCCCCAAGCGGCGGGAAGCCCGGCTTGATGATTCCAGACCGCCTGAAAAAGACAGCCCGCCGTCAACATGCATTGGTCCAGGCCAATAGAAGGCAAGCGCCGGGCAATCTCGGCATTTGCCGGATTGGCCATCGCGATCTCAATCAACGTTTCAGCGGTTAACGTCATGTTCTCTCCATGGGTTGCCTCAAATCCTGGGGGCTGACGATACATTAAAACCGCCTGAAAGACCGGGCACCTGGGTTTCACTCCACTCGGCAGACCGCTACAGTGGCGCGACCGAGACTTGAGAAACGATGAACATGGATGCACTTCACCAAGGAAGTTGCCTGTGCGGCGCAGTGAAATATCGGGTGGCCGCCGAGCTGAAAGCGCTTACCCATTGCCATTGCAGCCAATGTCGCAAGGGCCACGGGGCAGCGTTCGCGACGTATGCAAGCACCCTGAGGTCGGCGATTAAGATCATTGCGGGGGTCGAGACGCTGAAAACCTATCACTCGTCCGAAGGTGTCGCCCGACAGTTCTGTGGCGATTGCGGCTCTTCGCTGTTCTGGTCTGATTCCAAAGGCGAGTATTCGGATTGGATGTCCGTGGCGATAGGCACGCTGGACACGCCGTTCCTGAGTGAAAAACAGAAACACGTGTGTGTTGCATCGAAAGCGCCGTGGTACGCAATCGAGGATCGGTGGCCGCGGACGGAGTGAGCGCTTTCGGCCAAGAAGCGAAAGCACATGAGGTACATTGATACCGGACGCTAAATTCACTGATGGGAGGGACCGTATATGACGACGCGAACTGAAACTGCGATCCTGGCCGGCGGTTGCTTCTGGGGCATGCAGGATCTGCTGAGACGCTATCCCGGCGTGCTCTCCACGCGGGTAGGCTACTCGGGCGGCGATGTACCCAACGCGACTTACCGCAACCATGGCACCCACGCGGAAGCGATCGAGATCGTGTTCGATCCGGACCAGATCAGCTATCGCCAGATCCTCGAGTTTTTCTTTCAGATCCACGACCCGACGACGAAAAATCGTCAGGGCAACGATGTGGGTATGAGCTACCGCTCGGCACTCTTCTATCTCAACGATGAACAGAAGCAGGTGGCCGAGGATACGGTGGCCGACGCTGATGCATCCGGCTTGTGGCCCGACAAGGTCGTCACTGAAATCGTGCCCGCTGGCCCGTTCTGGGAAGCAGAACCGGAACATCAGGACTACCTCGAACACTATCCCAACGGTTACACCTGCCATTTCATTCGGCCAGACTGGAAGCTGCCTAAACGAGGGTGATGGTGCGGCGAAAAGCGGTCCCGCCGACGACTGTTGGCGAGACCGCTTCACGCCGAATACCCATGCTCCCCCGTCGGGAAAGCGCCCACCTTCACCGCCGCCACATATGCCTCCAGCGCAGACTGGATGCTGTCTTGCCCGATCATGAAATTGCGTACGAATTTGGGCGTACGACCGGTCAGGGACAGCCCCAGCATGTCGTGAAGGACCAACACCTGGCCATCGGTTCCCAGCCCGGCGCCAATGCCGATCACCGGGATGCGCACGGCCTGGCTGATCTGCTCGGCCAGCGGGCTGGGCAGGCATTCCACCAGCAACATCGCAGCGCCGGCCTCTTCCAGGCCCAGAGCAGCCTCAACCAACTGACGGGCCCGAACCGGGTCGCGCCCCTGAACCTTGAACCCTCCCAGAATGTTGACGGATTGCGGGGTCAATCCCAGGTGCACGCACACCGGAACACCGTTCTCGGTCAGTCGGCGAACGGTGTCCGCCAGCCAGATATCCCCTTCGAGCTTGACCATGTGGGCGCCCGCCTTCATCAGGCAGCCGGCGCTCTGCAATGCCTGCTCAAGGGTGGCGTAACTCATGAACGGCATGTCGCCAACGATGAAGGCACCGGCATTGCCGCGTTTGACGCAGGCGGTGTGGTAAGCCACATCTTTTACCTCCACCGGCAGCGTGCTGTCATGACCGTGCAACACCATTCCAAGGGTATCGCCGACCAGCAACATCTCCACGCCAGCACTACTGGAGGCGTGGGCGAAAGTGGCGTCGTAGCAGGTCAGCATGACGATTTTCTCTCCGCGCTGTTTGAGTCCTTGCAGAGTGGTCAGGGTGATATCGGGCATGACGAATATTCTCGTGCTGTGGCTGGAAGGATCAATCGGGCACGGCTCTGCTGCGAAATCCGGGTGAGCCCGAATCTCGGCGGTGCAACGCATTGGGTCAGTGGTCGAACGCTTTGGCAGGGCTACACCAGCGCGAAGGCGAAATACCGAAAGCCTTCTTGAAGTGCCTGGACATGTGGCTTTGATCGAAAAAACCCGCATCGATCGCCGCATCCGACAGTGCCAGCCCCGCTTGGGTGAGCGCTTTCACCCGGTCCAGGCGCCGCAGCGTGAGATAGCGGTGCGGACTGGTGCCGAAGAACATACGAAAGTCATTCGACAGGCTCCAGCGATCCCGCCCGGCGCAATCGGCCAGGTCGTCGAGGGTGATCGGCCGATCAAGGTTGTCGTCAATGTATTCGCGGGCTCGCGCCGCAGCGGCGAAGTGGTGGGCTGTCCGGCCGGGAGGCTGGCCCGCGAGCTCTGCCAGAGTCGTCACGAAGGTATAGAGGGCGTCGTCTTCCGCCAGCGAATCCAGTTCGTCACCCAGCGTATCGAAGAGCGCATCGGCCGCAGCGGCCAGGCGCGGATCCCGGGTGACGGCCGCCTTGAAAAACGGCAGCGGCTTGCCCTTCACAATCTGCTGAACCAGGGATGGCGGTACGTACACGCCGCGATAACGCAAACCCGCCTCGGAGCCTGCGCAACCATCATGGGATTCGTCGGGATGCACGATCATGGTTTCACCGGGCAGGCACAGTTTCGATTCACCCCGGTAATTGAAACGGTGCACGCCGGCGACGGTTCGGCCGATGGCGTACGTGTCGTGCCGATGAGGGTCGAAGGCGTGCGCGCAGAAGAACGCTTCGAACCGTTCAAGCTTCGAAGCCTCGGGAGCATGTCTGACCCAATCTCTTTGCGAAGGGTGATCTGGCATGGTGGCCCACCGGTGCGATTGCAGATGTGTACCTTCGAAACCATAACACGAGGGATCGACACGTCGCTCAAGCCGGTTCATGTCGCCTGAACGTGCAGGTAGAACGCGTGGAACATGAAGAAAGCACAGACCACGAGCGCCAGCCCCATCAGACGATTGAACACCGTGAAATAAGACTCACGGGTAATACGTCGGCCGAGGATGGCGCCCAGCAGCGAATAAACTCCGGGCGCCCCACCGCCGGCGATTGCCAGCAGCGCAGAGACGATAGCGATGGAGGAACCGGTGATGTGCGCCGCCGGCAACATGACACTGGTGATCGGCAACACCACCATGATGCCTTTGGGGTTCAGCACCTGAATCAAAAATCCGTTCCAGAACGTCAGAGTCTTTTGCGCTGCAACAGGGGGCTCGCTTGCCCCCGGCACCACCGTCGTTGCGGTATAGACCTGGTAGGCGAGATAGAGCGTATAGAGACCGCCGACCAGTGAAATGTAAGGTAGCGCCCTCTGGGAAATAATCGCTTCACCGGTATAGCCAAAGAGGATGAACAGCATCAACAAGGCGCAGCCCACGCCGACGAAGAAACCCAGGGAGCGCCGAAACCTTCCCGTCAGCCCGGCGTTCAGCGCCATGAAATTGACCGGCCCCGGGCTGTACATCACGCTGAAGGCGTAGAGAAAAATGTCCATGACTTGCCTGCAATTAACCAAGAAACGCGGTACGAATCGTTGGAGTCTACGCAGGCAAACTGTCGCTTGGCTTGTACGTTTGTGGGTCGCGAATTAGCAGGTTGACGCGTGACAATAACCCACTTATTGATTAAGCACGCTCATCGGTGTTTCCGGTTGAGAGCACCTCATCAATAAAAGGATTATTCAGTGATCAGCTTCAGACAGCGCGCCGCCAAAGGGCTGCAAGCAGGCGACAGCTTCACGGTATCCCGCCGCTTCAGTGAGCAAGACATTCAACGCTTCGCCAACATTTCCCGCGACTACAACCCCGTGCATTTCGATGCGCGTTTCGCCGAGGCCCGCGGCTTCAGGACGCCGGTTTCCCATGGTCTGCTGACGGCCAGCCTGGTCACCGAAATCGGTGGGCAGATCGGCTGGCTGGCGTCAGGCATGACGTTTCACTTCAAGAAACCCGTGTATGCCGGCGACACCATCACCTGCCATTGGGTGATCACCAACATCGATGAAAAGGACCGGGTCACGGCGACTATCACAATGACCAACGAGGACGACATCGTCGTGCTGGAAGCACAAACCAGCGGCGTCGTGCCGGGCGTGAAGGAGCGAGAAATCCTGACGCAGATGCTGCATGAAGGTGATCCCACAAACGGTGTCACGGCCCCTCGCGAATAACGGCTTCACGTGTATCGACGAAGGTGACCGGGGATTTGTATCGCTCTGTATGTTCGCGGGCGATCTTACACAGCGATACACAATCGCCGGATCAGGACACATACGCAGTACATGAAGGTGAAAAAGTGGGTGGCGTCGCACACCTGGTGTTCTTCGATGAACACAGGCTAATGAGCCCAACACCCCAGCAGGAGCCACCTCATGATCAATGAAATCGATACCGTGCTTTACACCGGCAAGACCCACACGACCGGAGGCCGTAACGGCGAGTCGCGAAGCGACGATGGACGTTTGGACATCAAGCTTTCCGCGCCTGGCTCGTCAGGAAGTGGCACCAATCCCGAACAGCTGTTGGCGGCAGGTTGGTCGGCCTGTTTCATCGGTGCAATGGGTAAGGCGGCTGTCGCATTGAAGGTGACCCTGCCGAGCGATGTTGCCGTCGATGCCGAAGTGGACCTGGGCAAGACCGAAGATGCCTTTTTCCTCCAGGCGCGCCTCAATGTCAGCCTTCCGGGTCTGGATCCTTCAGTCGCACGGGCGGTGGTGGATGGTGCCCACCAGCGGTGCCCGTACTCGAAGGCGACCCGTGGCAACATCGACGTCACGATTAATCTGGTTTGATCGAAACACCTCGTGCGGCGCTGTTCACTTAGGGGTGGGGTACATATCCGTTTCTGCGGTGATGGCGGCTGGCGGTTTCGCTTTTACAGCGAGTCACTTGGAAAAGCGCCAAGTAACCAAACGCTTTTGCCCCTGACGTACGGTGCCTCGCCTAGGCTCGGCATGCCCTCGCTCCGGTCCTGCTCCGTGGGCCCGCCGCCATCGGCCATCCATGGCCGGGGGCGGCTACCGCGGCATCCTTGCCGCGGTGCCCACTGCGCAGAACCTCCACTCGGCCTTCCGACGGGGCAGATCAAGATCAAAAGCCAAAGCAAAGCAAGATCAACAGCCCGGTGTTGTACCTGTGGGAGCGAGCCTGCTCGCGAAAAACGTCCGGACACCGCGTTCATTCAGACAGCCCGCGTTATCGTTCACGTCTTTCGCGAGCAGGCTCGCTCCCACAGGGGGAATGCATACGCATGAAGAGACAGGCCGGCCGGTAGGCCGCCTCGCTTTGCTTTTGCGGTGCACGCCGCCTCGGGAGGCTTCGTTCCGGTTCTGCGCAGTGGGCAACCCGGCATGGATGCCGGGTTAGCCGCCCCCGGCCATGGATGGCCGATGGCGGCGGGCCCACGGAGCAGGACCGGAGCGAGGGCATGCCGAG
>NZ_JAHBDP010000116.1:0-25535 GCF_019956495.1 Pseudomonas sp. BF-B-26
GGTGCCTGTATCACAAGGAAAATCAGGTTCCGTACGACCTGCCGGCGAACAAAACCCGCACCGTATTCAAAACCCTCAGCTCCCCGGGGGGCGGTGGGTTTAATGAATTGCGGATTGAAGACAAGAAGGGTGCCGAGCAGATCTTTATTCATGCCCAGCGCGATTGGGATGAAAACATTGAGCATGATCAGAAGATTCGGGTCGGCAATGAACGGCATGACACGGTGGAGAAGAACACCTACACCGAGCTGAAGGCTGAAGAACATCGCACCACGATTGCTGATCGCAAGGTTGAAACGCGGCTGGATGATCACCTGACGATTGGGCAGAACCAGCATGTGAAGTTGGGGACTGCGCAGCTGACTAGTGTTGGGAAAGAGATTCATCTGAAGGCTGGGGACAAGATTGTCATCGAAGCCGGGATGGAGCTCACCGTGAAGGCGGGTGGGAGCTTTATCAAACTCGACGCTGGCGGGATTACGGTGGTTGGGCCGGTGGTGAAAATTAATGCCGGTGGGTCTGCTGGGAGTGGGACTGGGATTGGGATTAAGCCGCCGGTGCTGCCAGGGGCGGCGGATAAGGATAAGGCGGGGAGTTTGATGGATCAGGCGTTAGCCAATCCTATGAAGGAAGCGCCTCCCGGACAGCTGCGTCTGCGCATTGCGCCTTTGCCGAACATGTCCGGTTATGCCGATGAGCCCTATCAGCTTTATGCGGATGGCGCGCCGATCAGCAAAGGCTTCAGTGATGAGCAGGGCAACGTGGTGTTTCAGCACATTCCCGGTACCCGCAACTATGTCGTGGAAACCGTCAACGGCCATCGTTTCAGCATGGACATGAGTGAAGAGTCTACCGACCAGACACGTCACCGTACTGAACGGCTGGGACGCGAAGGCTACCGTGATTTTCCTGAGGGAGCGGCGTCATTGGAAGCCGCGAATATCGGCGATGTATTCCGCCAATTGTGGGCAGATCAAAGTGAGCCGAAGGCGTAAATGGAGTTACTTGAATGACCTACCTCGATCAGAAATTATCGCTTTCGGTTGAAGAAAGCGCAGCGACCCTGAGTGCTGACTGGTTCGCGCACAAAAATCATCCGCTGAGCCCTCCACGCCCGGCGGGCAACATTGTCACTCCGCTGGTGTGTGGGGAGGAAGCGTTCGGCAAAGTGTATGAATGCATACAGAAGGCCAAGCGCAGTATCGACCTCATCAGTTGGGGGTTTGACCCGGGTTTACGCCTCAATCGCGGCTCAGCTGACAGTCTTAGTCTCGGCGAACTGCTCAAGAAAAAGGCTAATCAGGGTGTGGAAGTCCGCGTACTGATCTGGAATAACCGACTGGCCCAGCTCGGGGAAAACTCGGTCATCGGTGAAGGCTGGAACGGTTCCGGCGGAACGTCGATGGGCTCGGGCATGACCCAGGGCCAACCTGCGGACACTAGCGGGCGAGACGCCAAACGCCAGAAGCTCCTGCAAAAGCAGCAGGAAGAGCAGACAAAGCTGGCCAAGCTTTCGCCAAGCGACGAGAGTGGCAGACGCGCCGCACGTGACAAGTTGATCAAGATCCAGATTGACCTGGATGCGCTGGACAGCGGCTACACCAAGGGCAGCGATTCGGGCGGAACAGTGCAAGACCCGAACGAGCAGATCAAGACGCGTGACTGGCACCGCTGGGTACACAGCAGTGAGGCACGCAACATCGAATTTCGCACGCGCGACTTCAACTGGGCGGGCGAACTGACCTACGACGACGAAAACGGCTTGCGGGTCCATTACGGGCGTCTTGCCATTCTGTGGCGGTTGATGAAAAACGAGTCCCCGGATGTGCCTTTTATTCAGATGCTCGCACTTGGCCTGTTCCCCAGCCATCACCAGAAAACCCTGGTGATCGACTACATGGACCCGCAAACGGCCGAAGGCTTCGTCATGGGGCACAACCTGCAACGCAACTACTGGGACACCACCGAGCATGCCTTCGACGACCAGACTGGCAAGCGCGACCAAGGCTTCGGACCCTGGCAGGACCTCTCCCTGCATGTGCGTGGCCCGGTGCTGTTCGACCTCAACCACAACTTTTGCAATGCGTGGGACAAGGGCACCAACTGGATAAAACGTGCCTTCACCGGCACGTTGATCGACCAGCGAAAAGTGATCAAGCCATTGAGCCTTATCTGCAATGGCGGTGAACCTGCGCAAATCTGCAGAACCCAGCCAGAAGAAGGGCCGGAAACCACCATTCTCGAAGTGTATGAAAAGGCACTGGGCAACGTGCACCAGTACGCCTACATCGAGAACCAGTATTTCCGCTACAAACCCTTGGCCGAACGCCTGAAAAAGACCGCGGCCGACTACACCGCCGCGGGCAAGCTTCAAGACCTGTACCTGTTTGTGGTGACCAACAACCCGGAAAGCGGTCACTTCTCAAGCACCACTCACGAGACGCTGGATACCCTCGGGCAAGGAGAGCTGATGCCCTTGGCTCACCGCGATCTCAAATACGACCAGCGCCAACTCGCCCTCCGCGAACGTGAATTGACGGCCCGTCCCAGCTCACCTCAGCGCGATCGGGACCTGGCAGACGTGAAAGCGCAGATGGCCAAGGAGAACATCGACTCCAGCCGCGCCGACGACCTGATCGAAACGGACCCCAACAAGCACTACAACCAGGCAGCGGCGCGTGAACTGGAACCCGAACTGATCCCGCCAAAGGGGCTCAAAATCATCGTTGCCACGCTGGTCAGCTGCAAGGACGGCGGCGCTCCGGTGGTCGCAAAAACCAGTACAGAGCGGCAAACGGATAAGGCCATCGAAGAACACCTTGGCCCTGAACAGGGCACGGCGCAGTACAAGTCGATTTATGTGCACAGTAAATTGCTGCTGGTTGATGATCTGTTTTTCACTCTGGGCTCCGCCAATATCAACTTACGCAGCTTGCAGACTGACTCTGAATTGAACATTGCCATGCCTAGTCCGAAAACGACGCGGACTTGGAGAGAGCGGTTGTGGGCGATGCATTCGGGGAAGGCGGTTAAGACGGAAAAAGGAACGCTAGTCGAAAATATTGCGGTCGATTATGAAACTTGGGATCGGGTGGTAACGAACAATTGGGAAAAACAAAAGAAGCAGTTACCGCTGGTTGGTAATTTGGTCAGGTTTTGGGATTTGGTGACGCCTTATGCAAAAGCTGTTGATTAACTCAGTATTCACTTTGTTTTTATCTCTAACTGGAGCTGTAGCCATGGCTGACGACTTTAAATGTACTCATGAGCTAAACACGGCTCCACCTCTGGATCAGCAAGCGGATCAACTGTTTAAGGACGCTCGTTCTATTAGTAAAGAGCGTCTGCCTGATTGGTCACAAGTAGCGCGACTGTATGAACGGGCTATAGAAAAAAACCACTGGAAGGCGATGCACAATCTCGCGGAGTTATATTTGCGTGGAGATGGAGTGAGCAAAGATACCAATAAGGCAATTGACCTCTACATGAAAATGATCAAGTTGGAGGTGCCGCTGGGTTATTACGATATGAGCGTAGTGACTCAGCGGGGAGTTGGGGTTGTGCAGTCTGATAAAGACGCTATGCTTTTTTTGATCAAGGCAGCAGATCTCGGAAACCCACAGGCACAAACACAGATCGGGTATATTTATATATACGATAAAAACAAAGACTCTTTGGGGCTTAGATACCTTAAGTGTGCAGATGAGCAGGGCTATTCAGATGCCACTTACAAGCTGGCTTCGTATAACAGTAATATAGACGCTAATTATCCTGTTGCTATGCACTATTATCAGCGTGCGGCAGCATTGGGTATGCGCAAAGCTGCGTTGGCAATTGAAAGTACTTTTATGGATGGGGATTTCGGTTACGTAAAAAATGAGACGTTGGCGAAAGCATATAGCAATATATCTAGCCAGCTTTACAAAAATCCAGATCTGCGCTTTCCCAATTTAGCGAAGGACTATCCACTGCCGCCACACCCTGTTCAGGGCTATCACGGCGATAAAGATATCAACTGGAAACCCACCGGACGCGATGACGATTATTAAAGCGACGTTGGCCGCTGCTTTATTAAGTGTCAGTGGGCTTGTTGTGGCTGGCGAATTCAAGTGCTTCCATGAACAAGAAACTGCTCCGCCTTTGAATCAACAGGCGGAGCAGTGGTTTCAACAGGGACGTGCTATCAGTAAAGAGCGTTTGCCAGACTGGCCAGAAGTCGCCAAGTTGTATCAGCAAGCAGTGGCGAAAGACCACTGGAAGGCCATGCATAATCTGGCAGAGTTATATTTGCGCGGTGATGGTGTGCTGAAAGATACCAATAAGGCTATTGATCTTTATATGCGGATGGTTGATTTGAAGGTCCCTCTAGGTTATTACGATATGAGTGTGATGACGCAGCGTGGGGTAGGCGTTGTGCAGTCCGATAAGGATGCTATGTTGTTTCTTGTTAAGGCTGCCGATTTGGGTAGTCCGCAGGCTCAAACCAGGATTGGCTATATATATATATATGATAATAAAAAATATGCTGTTGGACTTGGGTATTTAAAGTGTGCTGAAAAGCAAGATTATGCGGATGCAGCTTACAAACTGGGGTCGTATTATGAAGTTGTGGATGAAAATTATCCTGTTTCCATGCACTACTACCAGCGTGCTGCTGCTCTAGGAGAGCCAAAAGGGGTAACGGAAATAAGAAATGTTTTTGAACAAGGGCTGAACGGTTATCCGAAGAATGCCAAATTAGCGAAAGTCTATGATGATATATCGAGTCGCTTTTACCGTGATGCTGATCTGCGGTTGCCCAATTTAGCAAAAGACTACCCACTCCCACCGCATCCTATTCAGGGCTATCACGGTGATAAAGATATCAACTGGAAACCTACTGGGCGTGATGACGATTATTAAAGCATTGCTGACTGTGGGCTTATTAAGTACCACTGGACTTGTTGTGGGCGGCGAATTCAAGTGTGTCCATGAACAAGATACTGCCCCGCCTTTGAATCAACAGGCGGAGCAGTGGTTTCAACGGGGACGCTCTATCAGCAAAGAGCGCCCTGCAAACTGGACGGAAGTTGCTCGGTTCTATCAGCAAGCGGTAGAGAAAAAACATTGGAAGGCCATGCACAATCTCGCCGAGCTTTATTTGCTCGGCGACGGGGTTGTCAAGGATACAAATAAAGCTATAGACCTATATATGGAGATGGTGAAGTTACAGGTTCCCTTGGGTTATTACGATATGAGCGTTATGACCCAGCGTGGTGTTGGAGTAGTGCAGTCCGAAAAAGACGCCGTCCTTTTTTTGCTTAAGTCCGGAGACATGGGGAGCCCAATAGCGCAGGTCAGGCTGGGAGATATGTACATTTACAACCTGAAAAAATACCAGCTTGGAGTTTCATATTTACGGTGCGCAGCGCTTCAGGACGACGCAGAGGCAAATTATGAATTGGGTAACTACTATGAGTTGGTGGATAGGAATTACCCCGTGGCAATGCATTACTATCAACGCGCTGCTTCCTTGGGGGAGCGTAAAGGCGCAATGGAAATCAAGGATACATTTCGCGAAGGTAAGTTTTCTTATAAAAAGGATGAGAGGCTAGCCAAGGCGTACTACGAAGTGTCGAGCCAATTATCAAAAAATCCTGAACTTCGTCTTCCCAATCTAGCCAAAGATATTCCTCTTCCACCAAATTTGGTTCAGGGTTATCACGCCGACAAAGATATCAACTGGAAACCTACGGGGCGTGATGACGATTATTAATGCGTTGCTGATCGCGGGTTTATTAAGTGCCAGTGGGCTTGTTGAGGCCGACGAATTCAAGTGTGTCCATGAACAGAATACTGCCCCACCTTTGAATCAACAGGCGGAGCAGTGGTTTCAGCAGGGACGCTCTATCAGTAAAGAGCGTCCTGCAAACTGGGCTGAAGTTGCTAGGCTCTATCAGCAGGCGGTAGAGAAAGATCATTGGAAAGCCATGCATAACTTGGCTGAACTTTATCTGCGTGGGGATGGATTGGATAAGGATACTAATAAAGCTGTCGATCTATATAAGGATATGGTTAAGTTGCAAGTGCCGCTAGGTTACTATGATATGAGTGTGATGACTCAGCGTGGTATCGGTGTAGTTCAGTCTGATAAAGACGCCATGATGTTTTTGCTAAAAGCTGGAGATATGGGTAGTTCACTGGCGCAAAATAGGCTGGGCAAAATATACATATACGAATTAAAGAAAATTAAACTTGGGGAGTCTTATCTGCGGTGTGCTGCACATCAGGATGATGCGGAAGCGAACTATGAACTTGCTGCATATTACAAAATAGTTGATAGAAATTACCCTGTCGCCATGCATTTCTATCAGCGTGCCGCTTCTCTCGGTATGAAAAAAGGCGCACTGCTGATTGAAAATACGTTTACGGATGGCGAATTTGGCTATGCAAAAAATGAAAGAGTAGCGAAAGCTTATAGCAATATCTCTAGTCAGCTATATAAAAATCCAGATCTGCGGTTTCCTAATTTAGCAAAAGACTACCCACTCCCACCGCATCCTATTCAGGGCTATCACGCCGATAAAGACATCAACTGGAAACCCACGGGACGTGATGACGACTACTAATCCTGCAACGAAATGAGAGACTCTGCGTCAGAAAAAAGCATCCCGCTCAAACTAGCGGTGCACAGGTTTTCGACTCAAGCATGTCCATGAGGGACTCGACGAATGAAGGAGCACTGTAATGCGTAAAACCTTGGGGATTTTGGCGGCTGTGTTGTTAGCCCTTTCGATATTCAGTGCAGTGCTGGGGTTGGGGGGGATCGCTGCCGGAGCGACTGGCAGCGGAGGCATATCCAGTGGCCTTGATGTTGCTTTCACCGTGGCCTGGGTGCTGTTTGTCTTGAGCTTGTTAAGCGGCGTAGTCGCTATTTTTTGGCCGAAAGACAGTCGTCCGTAGAGCGGGGGCAGGATGGGTTTTTAGGCTGAACCCATCCCCCCCTGTTTGCTATTTCGCGTTGGCGCGATGCTCCGCCGGATCCGGCGAATCAATATGGTCCAGCGCTCGCTCCACTAACAGATGCACGCCGACCGCCATTCTGCTGAGTGCCAGTGCGACGGAGCGGCGTGAGCCTTCTACGCTGTCGGCCAGGTCGGCGGCGATGGCGCTGATGGACAGCAGGTCTTCCGAGGCGTTGGCCAGGATAGTTTCGGTATGGAGGTCGGGAGCGACGATGAAGAGGTCGCCATTGCGACGTTTAGGTTTTTTATCCGCAGGTGTGCCGAGGTGTAAATCTAGGGCGCGCTCGGCGGCTTCGTGGAGTTTTTTGGAATCGAGGGATTCGTAGGGGGATGTGTCTTCGTGTTCGGGGGGATTCGGTGTTGGCTTGATCATAGGAGTAATACCGAGATTTAGGAGCTAACACCGTTTCGCTTGCTTCGAAGGAGGTGGCAGCTGTGCATAGGTGTGCAAGACCGACTCGGTAAACCGGCAGACCCGGAGGTCTCCCACACACAGCTGCCATAACGATTCGCGAGCATAAGAAAACGCCCGATGAATAGCCATAACCGATTGCATGCCGAGGCGGACTTGCACGTCCGTGTCACCGATTTTGCGGCGACCACCAGAGACTATCGGTGATGCCGAAGACTGCCTAGTTCATGAACAGCCCCGCGTATTGAAGGAAATGTCCGAGGGTGTCGAAGTCAATGTCTGCGGATGAGCAGGCATTTTTAAACACGACACCTGAGCAGGTTAAACGAAGGTTTTTGAGTGATTGACATGGATTGTTTTTTGAAGATAAGCGGCTACCCAACGGCGCTGGTGGCCAGTGCTGTGCTGAGCGTGCTCCTGGGTGGCGCGGATGCGTTCGCTGAGGATCAACCTTGTCCGTTCGACGTGACTCAAACAGAACTGAAGGTCGCAAGCTGCGTTCAGGAAGGGGGCGTGGACATACAAAAGCTGATACCGCGTCACCAACCTGACTACGCCAACCCATTCGACAATCTCCCTACCGTCATTGTGAGCGGGAAAAACCTGCAGGACATTTTGGCGGTAGTCGGAATCGACAATGCACATCGTTACAACAAGTTGATCGAACTGCCTGACGCTGAAGGAATCATGGAGTTTTCGGACGCTGCGGCGACAGCAAAAGCGTCGATGAAGCAACAAGGCTGGAAGCTGTTGGACATGAAAAACGTCATTTACCCTGGCCCGGGGGGTGTCGAAGGATTCGGATTAATTTGCAGCACGCTTCAAGCAGAAACAACGAAGGGTTTCATTGTTGTTTCTCAGTGCAACACCTTTTATGAAAGTGAAATCTCAAGCCTGAAAAAGATCCTTTCCTCGATCACCTGCGACCCCCCAAAAAGTGAAGCCTTCCCAGCGCTCCAGACAGACTCAGGGTCTATCGTTTTCAACTTCGCCAAACTGCCCGAAGACGAATCCCAAGCCTCCGACGACGTCGCCATCGACATGGATTTCGTCAATTGTGCTGACGGTTCAAAAAAGAACATCGCCGGGCTGCCGTTTTTGGCGGCCACGGGGGCAGTCAAAGCGGCTTTCTTTGCAGCGGCTAAACCCGGGGCGGAGCCTGAGTTAATCATCATTCATGCCGTTGGAATCAGAGCCGATACGGGCGTTAATTATTTGGGCGATTACTACACCGTTCACGCATATGCCCGTACGGCGACGGCTTATGTCAGAGATGAACAACTGTCGAATTACTTCGGTAACGGCGGCGATATTGCGCACGATCCCGAGTCGGAGGAGTTGATCTACACGTTCCCGTATAAAACCGCCGAGGACATTGTCGCCAAGCTCAATTCCACCGCCTATAAACACTGGGCTGCGGGGGACGAGGTGAAGCTCACGATCAACAAAAAGACCCCGATTTACAGTTCACCTGTTCTAGCCGACGTGACGAAGATGTATTTGATCAAGGGCGATTCGGTGTTGCAGGAAGGGGTCGAGGCCGGGTGGCTGAACATCACGTTCAAGACCCCCAAGGGGAAACAGATTCGCGGCTGGGTCCAGTGCGGCGATGCCGCTGGCTGTTAGTCGATTCTGCGTTCGAAAAGTCAGAGGCCAGACGGGCTCCGTGATTAATCACTAAGTCCTGCGTTTTCCTTTAGACTTGCCACCCTCAAGGAAGCGCTCAGGACACGGAATGTCAGTCCCCTCTAATACCCTTCGCTCTGTGCTGGTGGTTTGGCTGTACGCCGCCGCCCTGGTGCATCTGCTCGTCAGCCTCGCGCTGACCTGGGCCGGCCATTCGGGATTACTCGACGGTTACCTACAAACCATCGAACAAGCCTTCTGGGCAACCGACGCCGTCCCCATCGCCGCCCGTGCCCAACAAGTCTGGTGGCTCGCCTTATTCGGCGCCACGCTGCAAAGCTACTCCCTCTACATGCTCGCCCTCGTGCGCATCGGCCATCGACTGAGAAGTCCCATGGCGTGGGGCTGGTTAATCGCCGGCATCGTGCTCTGGGCGCCGCAAGACATGTGGGTCTCCGCCCAGGCTCGCGTCTGGTCACACCTGTGGTTCGACAGCCTCGCGCTGCTCACCCTGCTGCCGCCGCTGTTCTGGCTCTATCGCCATGAGCGCCGCACCGCCCCTTCAAACAACACGCCGAGTGACGCCAACCATGCCTGATTTTTCTCCCCTGGATTGGGCGGTCGCGCTGCTGATTGCCCAAGCCATTCTCGGGGCGCTGGATACCCTCTATCACCACGAACTCACCGTCGCGTTGCCTTATCGGCACAGCGCTCGGCTGGAGTTGTCGATCCACGCGCTGCGGTCGTGTTTCTACGGGATTCTGTTTCTGGGCATGGCGCATCTGGCGTTTCAGGGCACATGGGCGATTGTGATTGCGTTGCTGTTCGCACTGGAGATCGGCCTGACTCTGTGGGATTTCGTGGTCGAGGATCGCAGCCGCAAACTGCCGGCCATCGAGCGGATCATGCACACCGTGTTGGCGGTGAATGGCGGGGCGTTTTTTGCCTTGTACGGGGTGCAACTGGCGCAGTGGGCGAGTCTGCCGACGGGCCTGAGCGCGATCGATTTCGGCTGGCGCGGCTGGTTGCTGACGCTGTTCGCGGTCGGCGTGACGGCCTCGGGCATTCGCGATGGATTGGCGGCGCTGCGCATGCAGCGCGAAGGCAAGCCGTCGAACCCGTTCGCGGGCGGCGCTTATAAGCGCGTGCTGGTGACCGGTGGCACCGGGTTTATCGGTGAAGTGCTGGTCAATCAATTGCTCGACGCCGGTCACACCGTCAGCGTGCTGGCTCGCGATCCGTTGAAAGCGGCGTATCTGTTTGACGGTCGCGCCCGGTGCCTGCGTTCCTTGAGCAAACTGGGCTACAACGAATCCTTCGACGTGGTGATCAATCTGGCGGGTGCGCCGGTGGCGGGTCCGCGCTGGAGTGCCAAGCGCCAGGCGCAACTGATCGCCAGTCGGGTCAACACCACCGAAGCATTGATGAGCTGGCTGAAGAATGCCCGGCATAAACCGGCGCTGTGGGTTCAGGCCTCGGCCATCGGTTTTTACGGCGTGCGCGATGCCAGCGAAAGCCTTGATGAACGCGCCAGCAAGGGTGACGGATTCATGGCTGAGTTGTGCGCAAAGTGGGAAGCCGCCGCACAACCGGCCACTGAGTTGGGTGTGCGTCAGGTGGTGCTGCGTTTGGGTGTGGTGTTCGGCCCGGGCGGCGCGTTGTTGCCGTTGCTGATTCCGTTCCGCCTGGGGTTTGGCGGGCGGATGGGCGATGGCCAACAGATCATGAGTTGGGTGCACCGCGATGATGTGATTCAAGTGATCGCCCGCGCATTCGCCGACGACAACCTGAGCGGCACCTACAACCTGGTGGCGCCGGACGCGGTCAGTCAGGCGGTGTTCGCCGAGCGTGTCGGCAAAGTCTTGAAGCGCCCGGTGTGGTTCCACATTCCGGCCACACCGGTACGCGCACTGGCGGGCGAAATGGCGCAGTTGTTCTTCGACGGTCAGCGCGTAGTGCCCAGCCGTCTGACCGAGGCGGGTTACACGTTCCGTTACCCGACCCTCGACGCTGCCCTGCGCGATCTGGCCTGAGGACTACCCATGAGCAAGCCCCTGATGTACCTGCTGGCCGGCAACGGTGGTGCCGCCGATTGGTGGGATGACGCGTTGCCGCACTTTCAGCGCTATCAGGTGGTACCACTGGAACTACCAGGCTTCGGCAATAATCCTCAAGCCCCGTGCGAAGACCTTGCCGCCTACGCTCAGGCCCTGGTGACGGCGACCGTCAAAGGCAGCGCGATCATGGCGGTCGGGGTGAATGCGTTGCTGGTGTTGCATGCGCTACAACGTCAGCCGGGGCACTTTTGCCGCAGTGTTTTGTTGGCGCCGGTGGGGGCGTTTTTGTGGCAACGACGGCTGCCGGCGTTGATGTCGCCGCTGCCCATTCGCAAAACCATTCACTGGCTGCTGTCGAACAAGCCCACGCTGTTTGCGCACAAGTTTTCCAACCAGGCCTGGACGCCCGCGCAGTACGAGCGCATGGGCGCCGGCTATGCACGCTGCCGCGCGTTTGTGCCGCACTGGGACCTGGTGCGGGCGGACACCGCGTTGCCATTGCTGGAGTGGATCACCGATCCGGTCGAGTTGGTCTGGGGCGATCAGGACAATGTGCTGGGCATCGAGCAGGCCGCAGCATGGTCGGCGATTCTGGCTCGCGCTGATCTGACTATCAGCCTGAAAACCGGTTGGGGGCATTACCCATGGATCGACTCGCCCGTCGAATTTGCCGCGTGGCTGGAGTCGGGTGAGTGCGGATTCGTCGCCCACACCAAGGGCGGGCGTTTGCGTCTGGCCGAGTTGGCCGGGCAAGCGGTGCCGCCAGCGCTGTCACTCAATGACTGCGATGATTCACGCTTGCCGGCGTTCCTCGCCAGCCAACCGGGCGCCACGTGGGCGGTGCGTTCCTCCAGTTACGGCGAGGATCAGGCCGATGCGGCGAATGCGGGTTTGAGCACTACGTTCCTGCGCGAATCGACTTCGAACGTGCCGGCTCGTATTACCGAATTGAGCGCCGCGGGTGTTGAAGAAGTGGTGGTGCAGCGTTTCATCACACCGCAGCTGTCCGGCATCGCTTTCGTGCGTCACCTGTCGGTGGAACTGGAATGGGTGGAAGGGCATCTTGAGTCACTGGCCGATGGTCAGGTGAGTCCCGAACGCGCAATCATTTCCCGCCTCGGCGCCTCCTGGAGCAGCGACACCTTCAAGCCTTCACTCGGCTTGACCGCTGACCTGTTGTGGCGCTTTCTACAAGACGTTTTGCGGGTCTTTCACTACGTGCCTGGCGACGTTGAATGGGCTTGGGACGGCACTCAACTGTGGCTGCTCCAATACCGGCCGATCAGCGACTACGGCTGGCGTCGGCACCTGACCGCCGCCAACATCGCCGAAATCCTGCCGCCGCAACCAAGCCGCTTGGTGGAGTACGCCCAGCGACGTGCGGCGGCGAGTATTCCGGCGATCATGGCGCGTTGGGATTCGCGCGTATTGCAGGATAACGAGCCGTTCACCGCTGTGTTTGGCGGCGCGTCGTACATCAACAACGATCTGTTTCTCGCCCGATTGGCCGACTGGGGAATCTCTGCCAGTAGCTACGCCGGTGAAGTCGGCGGCGCGACCCCGCATCTGCCATGGCGACCGCTGCGTTTAATGCGTTCGCTGCCACTGTTCCTAAATATGCAACGCATCGCGCGCGGGCATTTGCTGACGTTGGAAAAGCGTTTGCGCCGCTTCGACGAAGAACTGTCCGAGCTGATTGCCCAAGGTGCCGACGGCCAGCAACTGGCCGACTGGTTCACCCGGTTTTATGTGTTCGTGGTGCAAGGCAATCTTTGCATCGCCACCTCGCTGGCGAGCAGTGGCGGCGACCTGCTGGGGCGACCGCCGACCGCTTACGACGACCTCGAAAACAGTCCGCATCGACTGCCCTGGGAAACCGATCCGGCCACGCCACGCCCAGCCCCAACCGATCTGCCGTTAAAGGCTTTTCCGCAATGGGCTGGATTTATCCGCGTGGCCCATTCGACCGGCCTGCCGGGTCTGCGCGGCTACTATCTGCAAGTGCGAGAGTGGTATCGCGACAACCTGATGCGAGTGTTCTTCCGCCTGCACCACGCCATGCCGATGGCCGACCGAGCGCACTGGTTTGGACCGCATCCAGACATTCGAACCCGCGACGGCAGCTTCTGGCAGGACGGCCGTGAAGGCACTGAACAAGCGATGGGTTTCATGATTTATCCGGGGCGGGTGCAAGGCATTCTGGGGGACGACATTTTGCTTGAAGACACCCTGGACCCCGGACGTCACGCGCACTACCAAGCCGCGCGGGCGGTGATTGCGCGTATGGGCGGGCGCTTGTCGCATGGCTCGACGTTGTTGCGCGAACTGCGCAAACCCTCGGCGGTGATACCGCAGGTTGATCCGGCGTGGATGGGGTATGAGGTGTTGTATCGCGATGGTGAGTTGGAACTGATGAATTCGAAGGATATGAATTGAAACCTCGATACCTCCACGGGTTGCTGTCTGGTTTGTTCGCGCTTGTTCATACGGGCCACGCCGTTTCCGCAGATTCCGTGATGGTCGGCAATGCGACAGGCCAATCTCCGGTTGTTCAAGGGCCAGTCGAAGCCTCGATCGACATGACGTCGTGCCGTTTTCGGTGGATTTATCGAAATTCCATTCATAGCCGTTCAACGTCTGAGCTTGCCAAAAGTGAGGTGTGCTGGATGGACCGAGCAGCTGTTTTGCTGCGACAAACACCAGATCGCGCGAGTCGAACTGCAGCCATTGATCTTGCGAAAGCAAAGCGTATGGCATCACGAAGAGGCAGCTGCAATCGGAAAGCCTTGCAGTGAAAAGGATCGTCTATGGCCAGCCTTAAGTGGGTGTTGATGGTCGGTAGTCTGTTTGTCGTCGCCAGTGCCTTTGCCGAAGATCCGCCAATAGTTGGTATCGATGGGCGCACAGTGACGTTTCGAACGACCAAATGGACGATGCCCGGTGTGGAGTCGGCGACCGCCTGGTTCACCGCAAACGGCAAAACCTTCCCACTCTTCGGCTCCGACGTTGGCGCCGAGGGGCACTCCGACTGGCTCAGTCCTGACAAGAAAACCTTGTTGCTCGACCCGGTGAGCTTCGGCATGTTGTCGGTCGAGAATGATGAAGAAAAACTGGTGTCGCAACAGCATTGCGATGTGATCTCGATGGAGACCGGTTGCGTGCTGGCTGAGCGTTCTGCCAGTTTTTGTGTCGGTAAATGGGTGGGCAATCAGTGGGTTTCCAACGACGGCGAAGTGTTCAATCCCGCCCTGGAGACGAAGCCCCCAAAGGACTTGTTGAGGCATGTCGTGGACATCGAGCTGGCGCAGTCCCGTGCGGAATCCATCGAATGGAGCCTGAGCTTTTTGAGTCCGGAGTCCTACATGGCGTGTCATCCCCCGGCGCAAAATGTTCAGGCGTTCAACGACCTGGGTTTTTACCTGGCCGAGGGCGGTAACGATGAGTTTGCGCTGAAGTTTTATCGTGGCGTTGAGGCGGTCGGCAAGCGCACGGTGTTGATGTTGAACATGGCTGATTCGCTGTGGCGACTTGATCGAAAAGAGGAAGCGCGGCGGTATTACAGCGAGTACCGCGAAGCGATGAGTGCCGCCGGCAAGATACAAAAAATTCCACAGCGAGTCGTCGAGCGATCCGTAAATCAGGGACTGAAAAATTGAACATGTTTATCCGGCTTGTCGCGTTGTCCTTTGGACTTCTGTCCGCTTCATTCGCGTTCGCTGACGATAATTGCAGAGTGATCTCTTCAAGTGCGCAAGTCGATCAATGCGCCGAAACCGCTCGCAAGGATGCCGACGCGAAACTCAATGCCAGCTACAAAAAACTGATGGCGCGATTTGAGGCTCAGCAAAAGCGTGATCCGGAACAAGGGAAAGCGTTCATGGCTATTGCCAGAGATTCCCAGCGGGCCTGGATCAAGTTGCGAGACAACACTTGCCCGCTTGAAGCCACGGATATCGAGCCTGGTACAGCGGCGCATGCCACGACGATCAATAACTGCATTACCAGAATGAGTTTGGAGCGTGCCGTTTATCTGGACGGGATCGTGACGGATAGGTCGGGCGACTTGCTCGATCTTAACAAGGTGTTTACGGCGGGCTCACAACGCTACGATGATGTTGTGGCTCGCTATGTGACTACCTTCGGCAGCGTTTGCCTCAACGTCCAGATCCTTGCGCCTGACGGGGGCTGGAGAGTGCTGTCATTTGCGCGGTTCTGCAGCTTTGACGGTAAATCGTTTTGGGATGGTTATTCCTATGCCGGGTTCGAAAACCTTGAATTTCATGCGGACGGGTTGCACGTGACGCTCAGCTTGTCGGAGCTTCGTGGCAATGGTGAGGAGCGTCGTGCCTGTGTGATTCCGATTCAGGATTCGCAAATCAAAGAGCTGAAATGCGGCCCGCCTGAATCCATGTAAGTACAAGCAAAGATATGAATTGTTCGATTCGTGTATCACCAAGGAAGGTAGCTGAAATTGGAAAGGCTTTTCAGGTATGTCTGCGTGCTCGGACTCATGGTTGGCTTACCAACTCAACCGGCATCGGCAAGCGACCCGCAAACCATTGGTGAGCTGCATCCGCCTGTAGTGGCTTCCGTGGGCGATCAAAAGATCATGGTGTTCTTTTTGAAGAACAATCTGAAAGATCAGGTGACAGAGGTTCACGTTCCTGACACCGAAATTTTCTACTCACCAGTTAACGCAACGAAGCCAACGCTGAACTATGTGTGAAAGCTGGAAGATGAGCAGGTTGTATCGGTGTTTTTCTACGAGCGAAAGACCCCGGAGCGGGCGGGGAAATCCATGTTTGTGCTGGGGAAAAGCAAAGAGTCGTACATTAGTTTCGAGGGCTTTTCCTATTCAGTATTAGAGCTGCCGCTCATTAAAAACGGCGACCAGTTGTCTTTGAAGTTTTTTCGCGGTGATCCGCCAGATCCTGAATGGCAGGACTGTCGCGACGGTCGAGATCTGGAGAAGGGGGTAGACGTGGTATGCGCTTACAAGGACGCGGCGAGTATTAAAAAGCGTTTGGCAGCACTTGATGGAAAGGCTGTTGCAGATCAAAAACTGGAGCCCGGTCGTCGCATTGGGATACAACAGTGACCATGGCACGTAAGAGGCTTTCGGTCGTAACGCTGACGGACACTGCTACGTGGTTTTTCGTCTGTTCAGTGAACACTCCGCCTATTGCGCCGTACGAACGCTTTCAGTTACCCATGAACCGCTAAAGGAATGAACGGTTTGAAATCTTTGTCTGTGTTTTTTATTGCGTTGTTGCTCCTCTGTCCGCTGGCGGCTCACAGCGAAGTCACAACGGAGGTCTATTGCTTCCGATCGCAGGAAGGCAAAAGCATCAATTTTGAGTTCAGAACCTATTACGACTCGGTCGCCAAGTGGGGCGGCGCGGGAGTTAAGTACAGCAAGTCAAAGAAAGCCATTTCTCTAGTCCATCGAAGCACCGAGCAAGAAATCCTGGCAGAGGATCGGCCCTATGAATTCACGACAACTTGGGTGGAGGTTTCCGAAGGGGCGCTGACGGGTGAGTATGAGATGGTCAGTCAGGGGGCTCGGATCTATGGGATGACCTACACGAATTACAAATCCGGTAAGAAGTATTCGTTCGATCAAGATATCAGCATGGAGGCGTCACTAGAGACAGGCTGTCAGTGGTGAGTCGAGATAATTGAGTAAGGGGACCGAAGCCTCTTTGGAGAAAGGCTGCCAATGGGAATAATCGGTTTGCTGAGGAGTTACAACATGAAAGGACTGCCGATTTTATGGGGCTGCATCCTGGCCGGTGCAGCCTCTTTATCTTTCGCCGCCGATCCATCCTTCACGGACTTCACCGTCACCGAAGTGTTTGCCGGTCCAAACAACGCCCTGGCGCCCAGGAAAACAGCAACCAATGGATGGATGAAGTGCGATCACAAGCCCTCGCTGGCAAGGTCAATTTCGCCGGGCACTACGTTCTGCACAGGGAGGGCTGTGGTGGCAGCACGATGTGTGTCGAGGTGCTGGACGCGCAGGCGGGCGAGGTCGCGACGGGGCAGCCCAATGCCAACGACGGCAACTTGCTGACGCTGTCTTACCAGCCCGACAGCAACTTGATCATCGTCTCCGGCATCACCGCCAATACCGAAGAAGACATGAAGGGTAAACGGCTGAAGAACCGCGACCGAACTCGCTATTACGAGTTTGTGAACAACGAATTCCGGCTGTTGAAAATCACCGATTCATAAGCGATTTGGCAAAGGGAGTTGTCTTTGAAAAAGGTAGTGATGCTGATGTTGTTGGCCTTCCCCAAATTCGCTCACAGCGACGTGGAAACGGAAATTTCCTGTTTTCGATCCCAGGAAGGCAAGGACATAAAGTTGGAGTTCAGGATCTACAGTGATCAGACCGCCAAGTGGAGCGGGGCGGGGGTCAAGTATGGGACGTCCAAAGAGTCGATCCCGCTTGTATTAAAAAGTACCGAGCAAGAAGCAATGTCCGACGGCCGACCTTTTCAATCCACCACTACCACCACGTGGGTCGAGGTCGTTGGCGGCGCAGTCACGGGCGAATATGTCATGGTCCGTCAAGGGGCGCTGATTTACGGCATGGCGTACACCAATGCCAAAAGCAAGAAACACTATGGGTTTGAGCATCACCCGCAGATTGAGTCTTCTCCCGAGAAGGGGTGTCAGTGGTGAAGCTGTATACCTTGAAGATTTCAATGTTCCTGATGGCGCTAATGAGTTTTGGCGCTGGCGCCGCTGAGTTTGTTTTTCCACACGCAACGATCTGTGAGCCTTACGGCAAGACGCCCGGCAGTTGTTCCATTGCCTTGAATGCAGACGGCTATATTTTAGATGCCCGCTCAGGAAAGCGACTGTTCGACGACGCGGAATATACCGGCGCGATGTTTACCAACGCGCTGTATCGATCCGGAAGGCAGTACATCCTGGACAGTGAGAACTACTCTTCGGCTAAATCGCACCGTTGGGTGGTTTTCAGCTATGACGGTAAAGAGATCGTCCTGAACCATATCTATATTTTTTCCTTGGATATCTCTACACAGATTGGCCCGTACTGGCATGGCTATGACTGCCGTCCGGCCAATGCGAAGTTGGTTGCTGGCGCGGGGCAGGGGCTTCTGGATTCCGCCATCAACACCTTTTGCAAGGACGTTGAAGCCAGCGTGGTAACGGTTGCGGATCAACCCCCAGCATCTTCGGCCACCGGTTCGTTGGCGGTCAGTGTCCCGGTGTACAGCGACGGGCAACGCAATGGCGCGGCAACTTATGTGTTCGAGGGGACTGACGAGCCTGAGTTTCTGAAGATGGCGTGTGATTCCGGCTGCGCGCTTCCCTTGAAAGAACCAGTTTCGCTGAGTACGAGTGAGGTCGCGCAGCCGAGTTCCAGCGCCCATCAGCCAACGGTGATCAAACAGCAACAGGCCAGTTTATTGGGTGATGCATCCCGTCAAAACGTGTCTGTGCTGTCCGGTGATGCTGGGGCAGACTTCCGCCGCCTGCAGATCACACCTGAACACGGCACCGGTGACGACATCCTGCTGGATACCTCCAAGGCATTGCCGTTGATCAAGAGCCAATACTCGTCGGCCATGAGCGATATCTTCAGCGTCAACATAATCAACAACCCGGCTGGCGTGCTGAAGGTCATCGATATGCAAGGCGAGTCCGTGTCGGTCAAGCAGTCTTCTGCCGAAGCCGGAAACGCCCTTGTGCTGGTCAGCAGCGAAGAAGATAACGCCGTTTATAACTTCAACCTGGTGTTTCGCTACAACAAAAGCTCCAGGCAGTTCGAGCTGAAAAATGTATTGCAGGTCGTCAACAACGAGTCCTGTGATCACTCGGTTGTCAGTGTCGAAGAAGTACCAAAAAGCCTGATCGGTGAAATGTCTTTGGCGTCTTTCGATGGACGCAAAGTGTTTGAGCGGTTGTCTGACTTGCGCATTAAAGCTGCCAGCGATTACAAAAAATTGATGATGACTGACGTCGCGGAACAGCTCGACAAGGCGTTGGGGCTGTATCGAAAAGGGCAGACCGAGGCCGTTTCGACGGTGATGGCGAATTTCCTGATGGATGGAGGCAGCGGTCACTGTTATCCGGACAGCTACATCGCGCAAAAGTATGACTTCGCCCAATCGCCGGGCTGGTCCAACGACCTGGGGTTTCTATTCGGTGAAACCGGCTATTACGCAGAGTCCGCTGAGCTGTTGAACGCGGTAGTTACCAGAAACCCCACCCGCACCGTGGCCTATCTGAACCTCGCAGACAGTTACTGGGGCCTGAACAATAAAGCGCTGGCGGCACAGGCTTACAAGCGGTACGCCTCGTTGATGACCGACGCGGGCAAGGTATCGAAGATTCCCACGCGAGTGGCTGAGCGTAGCAATGGAGTGGTGGAGTGAACGGAGGCAAGAAGCTGTTTTTGATTTTCGCGGGCGTGGTCTTGGCTGCGGCCATGGCCACGGTTTTCGCCCAGCCCAACTGCAATCTCGACAGTTTGGAAACGCCTGATTTGCTGATGTGCAGCCAGCAGACTTTCGATTCACTCGACGTGGCATTGAATGCCCAATACAAAAAAGCGCTGGCCAGCTTGTCCCCGGACGACAAGCAATTGTTGGTGGATGTTCAGCGCAGTTGGGTGAAGTTCAAGGAGGGATGGTGGGCAAAGACAACGCCATGACGCTGGAGGCAGCGGCAGAACGGTTGGGAGGCGAGGCGTTGGTTGACCCGATTTGGCAGCATTACGTGGATGGCCACTGTGAAATGGCCTTCGGTCTGTTTCGAGAAGATCTGGAGTTCTGTGGGCAGCGCATGCATTTTCAGTTGCCCATCAATCGTTGATCGTGGGCTAAATAGGCGTTGCTTCGTCAGTTGAAAAGCGTGACTTGGCAGTCATTGACGCCAAAAACTGCATCATCTTCTGCAAACACAAGCCAATAGTGTCGTTATCGTCTGAAGCCGCTACACTGCGCCGGCCGTTCATTTTTCTCTTGAGGCTGTGCGCATGAAATTTCGTTTTCTTCTGTGGATGCTGGGTTTGTTGATGGGTAAGGCCAGTCGGACTAATCCTGCGTTTCAGCAGCAGTTGGGTGACAAGGAGCTTGTATTCCAATTACAGACCCTGGACGGGAAAGTGGCGCGGCATTTCTTTGTGAAGGATCAGCGCATCACCAGCAAATCCGGCGTGTATGCCGAACCTGCGTTTGCGATTGCCTTTAAAGACGCGGCGTATGGCTTTGCCACGATGCAGGCGAAGAACAAGCAGTTGGCGTTTATGACGGGGATTCAGGACAAGTCGATTCAGATCAAGGGCAACCCGGCGTTGGTGATCTGGTTCCAGGGGTTGACCAAGTATTTGAAGCCGAGGAAGGCTAAAGCCAAGGCTTGAGGTTGATGATTAACCCTGTGGCGAGGGGGCTTGGCGAAGCGTCGCACCGCCCCGTTGGGCTGCGAAGCGGCCCTGAAGCCAGAGACTGGGTTGTATCAGGCGTACCGTGTTGGTTGGGTTTGCGACTGCTGCGCAGTCGAACGGGGATAAATCCCCTCACCACAGGGGGTGTGGTGATTCAGAGATACCGAGTTGGATTCATCGCGAGCAGGCTCACTCCTACAGGGGCGTTTGGTGAATCAGGTAGATCGGCGGGGGATTCTTCGCGAGCAAGCCCGCTCCCACATTTGACCGAGTGTGGGAGCGGGTTTTTTTAGGCCTGTGTGAATTGCGAAGCCAGTTCGCGCAGCAACACTTCAGCCTCAAGCACTTTGCTGACGACGTCGTTGGCTTTGTCACGCGTCAGTCCCACACGCTCCAGCAAGGCGTCCGGGATGTCTTCATCCGGCCCAGACCCAATCCCGCGGCTACGCAGCAAACGCACCGCCAGGCACACGAGGTTCGGGTACTCGGCGTAATCGCCGTCGTAGCTCGGGTCGTGCTGGAAGCGCAGCGCGGTGGCCAGCTCTTCGGGCATGTCCCAGTAGCGCATCAGCCACGAGCCGATCTGTTCACGGCTGATGCCCAGCAAGTGTTGCTCGACGTAGCTGTGGCACAGGTGCGGGTTGACCTCCAGGTGGCGGCAGATCAGCGAGAAGTGCGGCGGGAACACGTGGGCCAGCAGCAAGTAGCCGAAGTTGTGCAGCAGGCCGGCGAGGTAGGTCAGGCCGGCTTCCGGGCGCTGGGCGCGCGGCATGGCGCGGGTCAGGCCTTCGATGACGGCAGCGGTGTAGATCGATTGCTGCCAGTACGGCGTGGTGTGTTGCGGATGGTCTTTTGGCAGGCTCAGGGTTTTGCCCAAGGCCAGGCCCAGCGCGAGGTTGATCACCAGGTCGAAACCCAGCACCCGCACGATGGCGTCTTCCACTGAGCGAATCTTGCCCGGCGACGCGTAGTACGGCGACGCTGCCCAGCTCACGACTTGTGCGGCCAGGGCCGGGTCGGTTTCGACGACGCCGGTGATGTCGTCGATGGTAGCGTTGGGGTCAACACGCAGCTTGATGATCTTTTGCGCGGTCTCGGCCAGCGGCGGAATCTCGATGGTCTCTTCCAGGCGCTGCTGGATGCGCCGCGCGGTGAACGCTTGAACGGCCTGGGTGATTTCCTCGCGGTCATCGTGGGGGCGGTCGAGGTTCGGGCGAATGCTGGTCAGCGCTTCGCCGAAGTTGGCGGCGCTGGCCTTGGTCAGCATGCTCTTGAAGTCTTCGCTGGTGATCTCCAGCAACACGCCCGGCTCGCCCGAGTTGATCAGCAACTTCGGCTCGCGCAGCAGGCTTTCTTCATACAGGCACGGTGTGCTGGTGAGCGCCGGCATGCCGGGCAGCAGGCTCAGGTTGTGTTTGCCGAGCATTTTTACCAGCCGCTCGGTCGACACGGCGGTGAGGCGGCGGCCGGTCAGTTCGGCGAGGCTATTGAGGTCCAGCAATTGGTTCTGCGGGAACAGCACCATGAGCGTGCCCACGGCGTCATCGAGCAGAACGGCCTGCACTTTGCGTGCGGCGTTCAGGCCGTGGTGGTCGAGGACATCTTCGTAGGCGATACCCAGTTTGCCCAGCATCAGCCGAATAACCGACGGAGCGTGCGGGGTGGCGGGTGCGAGGGCAACTTCGGTCATGGTCTGTATCCGTTTTAAAACAATGGCAGGAGTATAACCAGCTTGCTCAGAACGGTGGTTCAGAAACTGCGACGGTGCTCACACTTGGCCGTATTGCTGCCCATGACGTAGCCAGCGGTCGAGCAACGGGCTGACGTGATCCGGCCAGCGTTCCAGCAGCGCCTGGGCGGCGTCGCGCACGGCGGGCAGCAGATCGGCGTCGCGCATCAGGTCAGCGACCTTGAATTGCAGCAGGCCGGTCTGACGCGTACCGAGCATTTCGCCGGGGCCGCGCAGTTCGAGGTCTTTTTCGGCGATGACAAACCCGTCGTTGGTTTCGCGCATGATGCCCAAACGCTGACGACCGATCTGTGACAGCGGCGGATGGTAAAGCAGCACGCAATGACTGGCCGCGCTGCCCCGACCCACACGACCGCGCAACTGGTGCAATTGCGCAAGCCCGAGGCGTTCCGGGTTTTCGATGATCATCAGGCTGGCGTTGGGCACGTCGACGCCGACTTCAATCACCGTGGTGGCGACCAGCAGTTGCAGGTTGCCGGCCTTGAATTCGGCCATGACCGCGGCTTTTTCGACGGGCTTCATGCGACCGTGGATCAACCCGACCTTCAGCTCGCCGAGGGCGGCGGTGAGGTCTTCGTAAGTGGTTTCGGCGGCCTGGCAGGTCAGCTCTTCCGACTCTTCAATCAGCGTGCACACCCAATAGGCCTGACGCCCTTCGGCACAGGCGCCGCGCACCCGCTCGATGACCTCGACGCGCCGGGTATCGGTGATCAACACGGTGTTGACCGGGGTCCGGCCGGGCGGCAGTTCGTCGAGGATCGAGGTGTCGAGGTCGGCGTAGGCGCTCATGGCCAGCGTCCGGGGAATCGGTGTCGCGGTCATGATCAGCTGATGCGGACACATCCGCCCACCGACACCTTTCTGCCGCAATGCCAGCCGTTGCTGCACGCCGAAGCGGTGCTGTTCGTCGATGATCGCCAGTGCGAGGTTTTTGAACTGCACTTCGTCCTGAAACAGCGCGTGGGTGCCGACCACCATCGGTGTGCCGTTGGCAATCTGCTCCAGCGCGGCCACGCGGTTCTTGCCTTTGAGCTTGCCGGCCAGCCACGCGACTTCGATGCCCAGTGGTTCGAGCCAGCGTTTGAAGGTGATGAAGTGCTGCTCGGCGAGGATTTCGGTGGGCGCCATCAGCGCCACTTGATAACCGGCCTCCAAGGCCTGGAGTGCGGCGAGGGCAGCGACCACGGTTTTACCCGCGCCGACGTCGCCCTGAATCAACCGCAGCATCGGCTCGTGCAGGCTCAGGTCGTAGGCGATTTCGTTGCCGACCCGTTGCTGAGCGCCGGTCGGAGTGAAACCGAGGTTGGCCAGATATTGAGCCGGCAGCCGGGTGGCTTTCGGCATCGCTGGCGCGCGCAGGGAGCGCATGCTCTCGCGCAGGCGCTGCTGGGACAGTTGATGGGTCAGCAGTTCTTCGAAAGCCAAACGGTGCTGCGCCCAGTGATGACCGAGGGCGAGTTCGTCGACATCGGCATCGGCCGGCGGGTGGTGCAGGTAGCGGATCGCATCGGCCAGCGGCGCCAATTGATAGTCCCGCGCCAGTTCGTTCGGCAACCAGTCGGGCAGGCTGGTGGGGCCGAGCATCGTCAGGGTCTGCATGCACAACTGGCGCAAGCGCTGTTGGGTCAGGCCTTCAGTGAGCGGGTAAACCGGGGTCAGGGTTTCGTCCACTGGCGGCGGCTCGTCGCCGGTGATGGCGCGGTATTCCGGGTGGTAGATCTCCAGCCCCGACGCGCCGGGCCGTGCTTCGCCGTAGCAACGAATGCGCGTGCCGCGTTTGAGACCTTCTTTCTGGGCGTTGCTGAAGTGATAGAAACGCAGACTGAGCCCGCCAGTGCCGTCCTGCAGGCGCACCACCAGGCTTCTGCGACGGCCCATGACCACATCGGCGCCGCTGACGGTGCCTTCGATCACGGCGTCTTGCCCGGGTCGCAAATGGCCGATCGGGACCACGCGCGTGCGGTCCTGATAGCGCAGCGGCAGGTGAAAAAGCACGTCCTGGAGATTCTCCAGGCCGACCTTGGCCAGCTTCTCGGCCATGGCCTCGCCGACACCTTTGAGTGCCGTCACCGACACTTGCGACAACTCGGTCATGGCAGCGACTTAGGCCGCAACCACCGGTGCTTGCGGCTTGGCCACCGAGCACAGGCGAATGGAGTCAGCGAGGATTTCAATCGCCTTTGGCCGCGGGAAGCTCGCGCGCCAGGCGATGGCCACGGTGCGGAACGGTACCGGCGGCGTCAGTGGGCGCACTTCGATCACGCCGGGGGCGTAGTGATGGCTGTCGACTGCCGACAGCGGCAGGATCGAGATGCCGAGGCCGGACGCAACCATGTGGCGGATGGTTTCCAGGGAACTGGATTCCACCGTGGTGTGCTTGGCGCCGTCGTTGCCTTTGGCCAGGGTCGGGCAGGCTTCCAGCACTTGATCGCGGAAACAGTGGCCTTCACCGAGCAGCAGCAGGCTCTTGTCGTTGAGCAGGGCGGCGTCGATGGATTCTTTTTGGGTCCACGGGTGCTGGGCCGGCATCAGGACGTAGAACGGCTCGTCGTAGAGCTGCAGGGTCAGCACGTCGGCTTCGTTGAACGGCAGGGCGATGATGATCGCGTCGAGCTCGCCGTTGCGCAGTTTGTCGCGCAGCACGTGGGTGAAGTTTTCTTCGATGTACAACGGCATCTGCGGGGCGACCCGGTGCAGTTGTGGAATCAGGTGTGGAAACAGGTACGGGCCGACGGTGTAGATGGCGCCGACTTTCAGCGGTGCGGTCAGCTGGTTCTTGCCGGCCTGGGCCAGTTCGCGGATGCCTTGGGCCTGTTCCAGCACTTTCTGCGCCTGGGCGACAATGCCTTCCCCGACCGGAGTCAGGCGCACGGCACTCTTGCTGCGCTCGAAAATCAGCACACCGAGTTCGTCTTCAAGCTTTTTCACGCCCACCGACAGGGTCGGCTGGCTGACATGGCAACGCTCGGCCGCGTGGCCGAAGTGCTGCTCTTGGGCGAGGGTAACGATGTAGCGTAATTCTGTAAGAGTCATAGCAAGCGTCCATGAAGTTGCGAGCCAAGCATACCGGCTGCAATCGATAGACGCACGTTATCAGACTGAGTGCGTTGAGTGACACAGGGCAAAGCAGGATTGCCGCTGACGGATATGCAAAAGGCACCTTTCGGGTGCCTTGTGGCGTTATTTCTGCGCTGAGGATCCTCTGTGGGAGCGGGCTTGCTCGCGAAAGCGGTGTGTCAGTCAAAGTTGATGTCGATTGTCACAC
>NZ_JAHBDP010000117.1:0-25236 GCF_019956495.1 Pseudomonas sp. BF-B-26
GTGTGTCATTCAACATTAATGTCGACTGAGACACCGCTTTCGCGAGCAAGCCCGCTCCCACAATTTTTTAGTGTTGTTTTCTAATTTTGTGAAACAGGAGAACCCGTTTGTCCTCTCCCATCCCCGTCACGATCCTCAGCGGCTTTCTCGGCGCGGGAAAAACCACGCTGTTGCGCTACCTGCTCAAAGCCGAACACGGCCTGAAAATCGCGGTGATCGAGAACGAATTCAGCGACGCCGGTATCGACACCCAACTGTTGGGCGACGAACCGGTGCAAGTGATGACGCTGTCCAACGGCTGCGTCTGCTGCACCATCCACACCGATCTGACAAAGGCCTTGTACCTGCTGCTCGAACGCCTGGACAGCGGCGAAATCGCCTTCGACCGTCTGGTGATCGAATGCACCGGCCTGGCCGACCCGGCACCGGTGGCCCAAACCTTTTTCATCGATGAAGAGCTGCGCGAGCGCTACATCCTCGACGGCATCATTACCCTGGTCGATGCGGCGCACGCCGACACTCACCTGACTCAAACCATCGCCCAGGCGCAGATCGGTTTCGCCGACCGCTTACTGGTGAGCAAGCGCGATCTGGTGGACGAGGCGACCTTTACCGCGCTGAGCGAGCGCTTGACCCGCATCAACCGTCGCGCACCGATCCGTGTGGTCGAGCACGGCAAGATCGATCTGGCCGAATTGCTCGACGTGCGCGGTTTCAACCTCAATGCCGACCTTGGCGGCGGTGTCAGCCTGCGCCCGGTGAGCAAAGCGCCGTCCATCGACCGCATTTCGAGCCTGGTGCTGCGCACCGACAAGCCGCTGGATATCGACAAGCTCAGCGAGTTCATGAACGAACTGCTGGAAGATCATGGCAAGCAATTGCTGCGCTACAAAGGCGTGTTGAACATCCTTGGCGAGCCGCGGCGCATGGTGTTTCAGGGGGTGTTGAAGTTATACGGATTCGATTGGGACACGGAGTGGGCTGACGATGAAACGCGTGAAAGCGTGATCGTGTTCATCGCCGATGATTTGCCGGAAGAGAGGATTCGTGAAAGCTTTTCTCGCGTAGAAGCATAACTGCCGAGGTATTTGCTCGATGGTAAGTTTGTCCTGCCTTTTCTTGTTATATGAAAAGGCAGGTCCTGAAATGATTAAACGGTCAGAATGCTCGAGTCTACGTTGCGCTTGATGATTTTCAGTGTGAAGTTTATCTGGACTCCCGCGCCTGTATAGATAATAAATCCTTCGCTTGTATTCTTTCGGCGCTTTAGCGAGTAGTTGTTAGCATGAATTGTTACGGACAGAGTGTTTGATTTGGGGTCGTCGAGAGAAGCAAGGTTGCCGTTCTTGTCTGAAAAATGAAACATGGCGGATTTCTTTGGGCCTGCATTCGGACCATCCATCGCGGTGAGACAGTCATTTTCGTCAATGCCGACTAGTCTGCCAAAGAGCGGGCCAGGCGTGATAACAAACATGCGATAGACAAAACCTCCAATATTCAGGAAGTAGAACTGCAAGGGAGCACGATGCAGGTCTCTATTGGCAAATAAAGTATCTGAAACGAATGTATGAGTGGGGGAGAAGTCGAAGAAGCCCGTGACAGGGATCGTGACTTCGCGGCCGTGTGTCAGGCGAGGGAAATGCAGGTGGCCGTGATCACTGGTCAGTTCTGCAATAAAGGATTGTTCAGCGGTCATAGTTTTATCTTCCTTGATAATAAATTGAGGTTTGTTTTTTGTTCAGTCGGCTGGGCGAAGCCTTCTTGTATACATAAGTCCAGAACTTGGTCTGACAGTGGTGCCCTGGAGACTCCTGTTTTTCGCAACTTTATTGTCGCCATCAAACGCCTCAAGTGAGTAGCGGCTGTTAAGGTTTCGATGCAGTGCAATGATTGTGAAGTCATGGTGTATGTTTATGTTGATTGCTTGGTCTCAGTAAAGCTCGAACCAGAGATTATATTATTTTTTACTGGTTGTGCTCGTTCCTTTGTTTCAGGAAGTTGGAGGTGTAAATGAGGTTTTTATGTGGGAGGTCTAAAGCAATAGTTGGCAGTTAAAAGCGTGAGATTGTGGGGTGGCATCAGGTTTAAATAGTTTCAAGTTAAAAAACGGCTAAGGAGCCGGGTATCGGGACGGTCAGAAAATGTTGTACGCAAGCCGTTATAAAACTCGATTATGGGTTCAGCAACCTCACCTCTAAATGCTCCAGAAGTCGGGTCATCAAGCCCTCGGCAACTTTGGCATCTCCGCACTCCACCGCCTCGACGATCACCGCATGTTCTTGCCACGAGCAGTCACTGCGCACTTGTTCTTCGTAGTAGGCGATGGCCAATGAGGTCAGCGGCACGAGGCTGCCGAGAAATTGTGCCAACGGGACGTTGCCTGCGAGTTGCGCCAGTTGCAGGTGGAACTCGCCCGACAGACGAATAGCCGGCCCGCGTTGGTTTTGCTCGATATAGTGGCGTTCGCGCTCTATCAATTGGCGTAACTGCGGCAGGTGCCGGGGAGCTGGTTGCTGGCAGGCCAGTCGCACCAGAGTGGTTTCGGTGAGCCGGCGGGCATGGAGAATTTGACGAGTTTGTTCGGCATCGGGGGTCGCGACTTGCGGGCGATGATTGGGCCGCAGAATGATGACCTTCTGATGCGACAATCGCGCCAGTACCTGGCGGATGATACTGCGGCTGACACCGAATGCCTGGCCAAGGCTTGCTTCGGTCAAACGGCTCCCCGGGGCAATGCGTTGTTCGAGAATGGCGTCGAAAATTTGCGGATAGATGTCGTCGACGCCATGCTTCTTGTCGCTCTGGTGGCGCAAGGGCAGGGCGGTGGAATTCGAGAAAACGGGAATCTTCAAGGCGTAGGCGCTCATGGCCTGTCTCCAGTCCGGTTGCCAATAGGTTTTTTTCAGTACGGCTATTTGCCCAGATTGTCGTCCGGAATATTCAATTCGATGCCCATCCGCTGGCCTTCCCGAAGGATGTGCCGACGCATCTCGGCGCTGGCCTGGGCGCTGTTTTTGCTGCGAATAGCGCGCACCACGGCTTCGTTCTCCTCAAGGCGCTCAGCCAAATGCTCCGGGGAGTTGCGCAGCACGTCGGCGCTTTGCTTGAGGGCGTTGCTGGTCTGTTGCACCACACTCTGGAAGATCGGGTTCGAGGTCAGCGTGAACAGCTCTTCGTGGAACGCGATGTAGGCGTTCACCCCGGCTTCGCTGTCGTTGGCTTCCAGCGCCTCGCGCATGTCCATCAGGGTCAAGCGCAGTTGCCCGACTTCCTTGCTGCTGATCGACTGCGCCACCAGGCCGACAATGAACGGCTCGAGGGTGTAGCGCAGTTGCAGCACGTCTTCCAGGCTCGCACCGGCGACTGCGCTGTCGTGGCTTTGACTGTCGCTGAGGTTGGCCTCCAGCACCACCACGCCTTTACCCGGCATGGAACGCACCAGCCCAAGGGTTTCCAGCACGATGACGGCTTCACGCAGGCTCGGGCGGCTGATGCCCAGTTGCTCAGCCAGCTCGCGCTGCCCTGGCAGCATCTCGCCGGAGCGCCACTGACCACGGGCCAACGCGGCCCGGAGTTTTTCTACTACTGAATTCACAACGGTCGACGAGGTGATCACTGTTCGCTCCATGAGCATCCAAAACGATTGATGACCGTGCCTGCCCGTGGGCAGGCACGGCGATTATTCAGAATTCCTGCTGATGCGCAGGGCCGACGGGCTTTCTCGGCTGGAAGGTATAACCCACCTGGCCAGAAAGTACTTTGTTCGCCCGTTGGATATCGATGTCCTTTTCCCAGCGCGCGATGGCCACGGTGGCGACGCAGTTGCCGATCAGGTTGGTCAGCGCCCGGCCGATGCCCATGAACCAGTCCACTGCCAACACCAGCACCAGGCCGACCACCGGAATCGCCGGGATCGCCGTCAGGGTCGCCGCGAGAATCACCAGTGCCGAGCCGGGAATCCCGTGGGCACCTTTGGAGGTGATCAACGACACCAGCAGGATGGTCAGCAGGTCGGTCATGGCCAGCGGCGTACCGGTGGCATTGGCGATGAACACGATGGCGAGGGTCAGGTAGATCGAGAAACCGTCCAGGTTGAACGAGTAACCGGTAGGAATCACCAGCCCGACCGTCGAACTGCCGATGCCCAGATGCTCAAGCTTGCGCATGATTTGTGGCAGCACGGCGTCGGAGGAGGCGGTGCCCATGACGATCAGCAGTTCTTCGCGCAGGTACTTGAGCAATGGCCACATCTTCAGGCCCGAAAGGCGCATCACCAGGCCGAGAATCAATGACACAAACGCGAAACAGGTCAGGTAAAACAGGCCGACCAGGCTGCCCAGGTGCTGCAGCGAATCCAGGCCATATTTGCTGGTGGTGAAAGCGATGGCGCCGAACACGCCGATCGGCGCCAGACGCACGATCATGCCCATGATGCGGAAGATCACGTGGCTGAGTTCGTTGATCAACCGGGAAATACCGGAGGCCGCTTCACCCACCAGATTCAGGGCGCTGCCGAACAGCACTGAAAACAGCAGGACTTGCAGAATGTTGTTCTCCGCGAAGGCGCCGATCACCGAGGTCGGGATCAGGTCCATCAGGAATTGTGTGGTGGTGTGCATGTGCTGACCGCGCTGGGCGATGTCGCCCATGTCGGCAGCGGAAAGCTGATCCAGATGAATGTTCGCGCCGCTGCCGATGCCGGTGCTGAAAGCGAACACCAGACCAATCACCAGGGCGATGGTGGTCAGGACTTCAAAGTAGATCACCGATTTCAGGCCGATGCGTCCGACCTTCTTCAGGTCGCCGGCACCGCTGATGCCGCTGACCACCACGCAGAACACGATCAGACCGATAAGCATCTTGATCAGTTTGATGAAGCCATCGCCGAGCGGTTTGAGCTGGGCGGAGTATTCAGGAAGGGTCAGCCCACAGACGATGCCGAGCACCAGTCCGAGAACCACTTGGAGGAAGATTGAACGCGAGCACCATCTGAGCATGGGAGGAATCCTGGTCGGTGTCCTGGCTGCCGTGCGCTTCGCGCATCAGATTCAGGACTTAATTATTGTGGTCTTACCGGTATGTCCAGTGCAGGCGCAGTCTAGGCGCTGTTTTTGGGTGTTCGCAAGCAAATTTTGAGTAATTGGCATGACCGGTCTTACCAGTTGGGCGCAATGCCCCGACCTTGAGCCTTTTCGCGGTTTGAAAAAATTGCGGACGAAAAAAAACCGGCCATCACTGGCCGGTTTTTTCATTGCTGCGGTTTAGCGGGCTGATTAGGCGCCGTATACCGGCAGCTTCTTGCAGATGGCCTTGACCTTCTCACGAACGGCATCGATCACCGCTTCGTTGTTCAGGTCCGCCAGGATGTCGCAGATCCAGCCGGCCAGTTCTTTGCACTCTGCTTCCTTGAAGCCACGAGTGGTCACAGCCGGAGTACCGAAGCGCAGACCGGAGGTGACGAACGGGGAGCGTGGATCGTTTGGCACGGAGTTCTTGTTCACGGTGATGAACGCTTTGCCCAGAGCGGCGTCGGCGTCTTTACCGGAGATTTCCTGCTTGATCAGCGACAGCAGGAACAGGTGGTTCTGAGTACCGCCCGACACTACGTCGTAACCGCGCTCGATGAACACGCCGGCCATGGCCTGGGCGTTTTTCACCACTTGTTGCTGGTAAGTCTTGAACTCAGGTTGCAGCGCTTCTTTGAAGCAGATCGCTTTAGCGGCGATCACGTGCTCCAGCGGGCCACCCTGGGCGCCCGGGAATACCGCGGAGTTCAGCTTCTTCTCGATGTCGGCGTTGGCGCGAGCCAGGATCAGGCCGCCACGTGGACCGCGCAGGGTCTTGTGCGTGGTGGTGGTCACGACGTCAGCGAAAGGCACCGGGTTCGGGTAGACGCCAGCGGCGACCAGACCGGCCACGTGGGCCATGTCGACGAACAGGTAGGCGCCAACTTTGTCGGCGATTTCGCGGAAACGCGGGAAGTCCAGAATCTGCGAGTAGGCAGAGAAACCGGCCACGATCATTTTCGGCTTGTGCTCAACCGCCAGACGCTCGACTTCGTCGTAGTCGATCAGGCCGTTGCCGTCGATACCGTATTGAACGGCGTTGTACAGCTTGCCGGAGGAGGAAACGCTGGCACCGTGAGTCAGGTGACCACCGTGCGCCAGGCTCATGCCCAGAATGGTGTCGCCCGCTTGCAGCAGAGCCAGGTAAACGGCGCTATTGGCTTGCGAACCGGCGTGTGGCTGAACGTTGGCGTAATCGGCGCCGAACAGTTCTTTTGCACGGTCGATGGCCAGTTGCTCGACCACGTCGACGAACTCGCAACCACCGTAGTAGCGCTTGCCCGGGTAGCCTTCGGCGTACTTGTTGGTCAGTACCGAGCCTTGAGCTTCCATGACCGCAGGGCTGGTGTAGTTTTCCGAAGCGATCAGCTCAATGTGCTCTTCCTGGCGCTGAGCTTCTTGTTCCATGGCGGCAAAGAGATCGGCGTCGTACTTGGCAATAGTCAAATCACGGCTGAACATGGCGGTCCTCAGGGATCGGGGCAGAAAAGGGGGGCATTCTAACCCAATGGGTTTTAGATGGCATATGAAAGGACATCATGTCGCAGACAAGTGGGCTTCATGACGGGATCAGCGGTGATCATGCTGGCCCAAATCGCCAGCAGGCTGGCTCCCACAGTAAATCTTCAGTGGCCCCAAATCTTGTGTACAGCCAAAAAACCTGTGGGAGCCAGCCTGCTGGCGATGGCCTTCCTACAAAATTTCAGTCGAACATGAAGAGCGCATCATTGCTGAACTGCGCTTCAAACCGGTTCGCCGGCATCGGCCGCCCGAACAGATACCCCTGAACCTCGTCGCAACCATGCTCACGCAGGAAGTCGAGTTGCTCGTGGGTTTCCACACCCTCGGCGATCACCGCCAGATTGAGGCTGTGGGCCATGGCGATGATCGCGCGGGCAATCTGTGCATCCTGCTCACCCGACGGCAGGCCGTCGACGAAGGTACGGTCGATTTTCAGCACGTCGATCGGGAACTGCTTGAGGTAGTTGAGCGATGAGTAACCGGTGCCGAAGTCGTCGACCGCAATGCTCAGTCCGAGATTTTTCAACCCGGCGAGAATCTGCATCGCTTCGCTGACTTCGCGCATCAGGATACTTTCGGTCAGTTCCAGCTCCAGGCACGCCGGTGGCAGGCCGGTTTCCTTGAGGATGGTGGCGATCCGGGTCCCGAGTTGGCCGTCGGAGAACTGCCGGGCCGAAATGTTCACCGACACCTTCGGCACCCGGACCTTGGCCTGATGCCAGGTCTTGAGCTGACGGCAGGCCTCGCTGATCACCCAGTCGCCGACATCCACCACCAGGCCGAGCTCTTCGAGCACCGGAATGAAGTCTCCCGGCGGCACCAGGCCGCGTCGCGGATGGCGCCAGCGCAGCAAGGCTTCGGCGCCGGTCAGGCGTTTGCCATCGCCGCTGAACTGCGGTTGGTAGTAGAGGACGAATTCGTTCTGCTCCAGGGCGTGACGCAAGTCGCTTTCCAGCTCCAGACGCTCCAGGGCGCTGGCGTTCATGTCGGCTTGATAGAACTGGAAGTTGTTCTTGCCACGCTCCTTGGCGTGATACATCGCGGTGTCGGCGTTTTTCATCAGCTGGCTGAGTTCGTTACCGTCCTGAGGGCTCAGGGCGATGCCGATACTGGCGGTGACGAAGAACTCGCGGCCTTCAAGCACAAACGGTTTCACCAGGCTGGCGAGAATCTGTTCGGCCACATGAATCGCCCGGTTCAAGGCGATTTCACGGTTGGCCCGCGGTTGCAGCAGCAAGGTGAACTCATCGCCGCCCATGCGCGCCACGGTGTCGTCATCATCGACACAGCCGAGCAGGCGCGTGGCCATTTCCTTGAGCATGCGATCACCGGCGGCGTGGCCCAGGGAGTCGTTGATCGGTTTGAAGCGGTCCAGGTCGAGGAACATCAGCACCACCCAGGACTTCTGCCGTTCGGCCGATTGCAGCGCCGAGTGCAGACGATCCTGGAACAGCGTGCGGTTGGGCAGGTGGGTCAGGGCGTCGTAATAGGCGAGGCGGTGAATCCGCTGCTCACTGGCCTTGCGTTCGCTGATGTCGCTGAAGAAGCACACGTAGCTGGCCAGATCGCCTTCGTCATCCAGCACCGCCGTGATCCCGACCCAGGCCGGGTAATGCTCGCCATTGCGTCGTTTGAGCCAGACTTCGCCTTCCCACGTGCTGTGCTGATGCAATTGCTTGAGCACATAACGCAGATGGGCTTCCTGCTGCTCGTCGACGGTCAGCATGTTCGGCAACTGGTCGAGCACCTGTTCCACCGCATAACCGCTGACACGGCTGAAGGCTTCGTTAGCCTGGACGATGTAGCCGGCCGGGTCGGTGATCAGGATCGCCGAGGTCGAGTGCTCAAATACGGTCGCGGCCATGCGCAGGTCTTTTTCGGCCCGGCGTTGCTGGCTGATGTCGCGACCGACGCCCAGCACGCCTTCGAATGCACCGTGTTCGTCCCAGACCAGCACCAGCCGCAGTTCGATCGGAATCTTGCGCCCGTCGGCCCGCAGGCAATCGAACAAAAACAGTTGGGTCTGCACCTGGCTGCGCAACAGCGCCAGTTGCTCGGGTTTATTCAGCGCTTTGCTGACCCGGTCCATCAGTTGATAAATGCCGGTCAGCTGTTGTGGGTTGGCGATGGTCGATTGCCAGCCGTTCTGGAAAATCCAGTCGGCGTCGTAGCCCAGCACGGCTTGCACCGACGGGCTGACGTAGTTGAGCGCCATCTTGCTGTCGGTTGAGAAAATCACGTCGCTGATGCTTTCGGCGAGCATCCGGTAGCGCTGCTCGCTGTCGCGCAGGGACTCACTGGCCTCAATCTGATCGGTGATGTCCTTGGCCACGCCGATGATTCGCGTGACCTGATCGTGCTTGTCCCGCGCCAGCGCCTGTTCGCGGATGTCGAAGCGCCGCCATTTACCGTCCCGGTGGCGGAAGCGCAGCTGGCATTGCATCAGTTGTCGGTAACCGGCCTGGCGCTGGGTCTGGCGCGAGCGGTGGTAGAAGTCGGCATCTTCGGGGTGCAGCAGAATTTCCCAGAAATACTCGCCCATCTGGTGCAGTTCGGTACGGTTGTAACCGAGCGTCTGGCCCAGGTGGTGGTTGCTGAAAATCATTCGCTGGCTGACCACGTCCTGCACGTACAGATGATCCGGCACGGTGCGCACCACGTCGGACCAGAATCCTTCACGCTCCAACAGCGACAGCTCGACGAGCTTGCGACTGGTGATGTCGGTGATGCTCAGGATCACCGCTTTATAGTCGTCCTGGTCTTCCGGCAGACGCAGCACCAGCCACAAGTGCTGGTCGCGGCCATTGGCGTCTTGCAGTTTGATTTCCAGTTCAAGCTGTTTCTGCTGGTTGAGCACTGCGTCGAGCACTTGATTGCCGATGGCGGTGCCGTCCTGCGGGTTACCGTCGATCAGCAGTTTCCAGGCTTGATCGCAGGTGTTGACGTTGAGCAGTTGCAGGGCGACCAGGTTGACTTCTGTGATGCGCAATTCCTGCAGCAGGTGCTGGCGCTGTTGCGGTGTTTCGAGCCAGGCCTTCAGTTGCTCGCTGCTGTGCAGCTGAGCATTGTCGAAGACGCTTTTGAGCCCGGACACGTCGAGTACGCACAAGGCGACGCCGGTGCCTTCGAAAATATCCTGGTAGCGTCGACGGCCTTCGTGCACCTGGCGTTGGCGACGGCGCATGTTCAGCAGGGCGATGAACGGCAGGAGCGAGAAGGCCAGGCCCAGAAGGCATTTGCCAATGAACGCCGGCAGCAGGTGTTCGATCACCCGTTGCCGGTCGAACAACCCGCGCAGTTGCCAGTCGCTGCTGCTCAGGGGCACGGTCAGCACGCTGTTGGCCAGCTCATCCGGTGTTATCACCGCCGGCGTGGCCGAGGGCTGCCCATCGTCGCGGCTGATGATCTGGTGATTGACGCGGTTTTCCACCACCCACAGCGGGCGAATGCCAGTTTCGTTTTGATTGGTCAGCGAAGAGAAAAATGTCGGCGTCAGGCGCAGAGCCCAGTAGCCGCGGGTGCTGCCGCTGGCTTGATGCAGCAGCAGATGCACCACCGAACCGTCATTGGCGTTGCTGAAATAGTGGGCCTGGGCGCGACTGCGCCGTACCAGTTCGCTCAGGTAGTCGGCGTCATCGCTGTTGTCGGCGCTGTCGGTGAGGACTTTCCCGGAAGGGCTGAGCAACGCGAGGCTACGCAGCTCAGGCAAGGATTTCTGCAGTTTGCGAAACAGCGCCTGCTGTTCGTCGGTGCTTTGCGGTTGTTCGACGATCGGTAGCAGGTTGAGGGCGATCTGGGCGTTGAGCGCCATGTTCAGGCTGACTTGCGAGGCCAGATCGGCGGTGTAGTCGATGGTGTACTGACGCTGGTTTTTCTGGGTTTCGCGCAACTGATCCAGCAATTGCCAGAACAGCAGCGCGAGCAACATCAGCGCGAGCGCCGCCAGCGCGCCCTTCAGGGACCCACGCAGGGGTGAGCCGGTCGCAGGATTGAGTGCGCTCACGGAAGAAGGTGGGGTGACATTAGACAAACTGTAATCCTGCGGTTTGGCTGGACTGGCGCGACGTGCACTATAAGCCGGACGCCCGGAGGGCGGCTAGCATGCCCTGACTTGTGGCAAAGTGCCAGTCCCGCTCGGCTGGACTGCCTTCCGTCAATCAGGTAGCTTTGCCGGTTACGCGGGAGCGTTCCAGCTCCTAGAATCAGGTTTTTTCAGCGCGCAACATTGGTAGCTATCAATCGTCGACGCGCACAACCTGGACGGGCATCGCCCGCGCCCCAATCATTCATCGTTCACTGACCCTAGGTTCTCCATGGCTCAATACGTATTCACCATGCATCGGCTGGGTAAAGTTGTTCCGCCGAAGCGGGAAATCCTGAAAAACATTTCGCTGTCGTTCTTCCCTGGCGCCAAGATTGGCGTGCTCGGCCTCAACGGTTCGGGTAAGTCCACGCTGTTGAAAATCATGGCGGGCGTCGACACCGAGTTCGAGGGCGAAGCCCGTCCGATGCCAGAGCTGAACATCGGCTACCTGCCGCAAGAACCGATCCTGGACCCGACCAAGACCGTGCGTGAAGTGGTCGAGGAAGCGGTCAGCGTGATCAAGAACGCCCAGGCTCGCCTGGACGAGGTCTACGCGGCTTACGCCGATGAAGATGCCGACTTCGACAAACTGGCCGCCGAACAGGCCAAGCTCGAAGCCATCCTGCAGGCCAGCGACGGTCACAACCTGGATCGCCAACTGGAAGTCGCCGCCGATGCGCTGCGTCTGCCGGCCTGGGATGCCAAGGTCGAATTCCTGTCCGGTGGTGAGAAGCGTCGTGTGGCCCTGTGCCGCCTGCTGCTGTCCGCCCCCGACATGCTGCTGCTCGACGAACCGACCAACCACCTGGACGCCGATTCCGTTGCCTGGCTGGAGCACTTCCTGCACGATTTCCCGGGCACCGTGGTTGCGATCACGCACGACCGTTACTTCCTGGACAACGTTGCCGGCTGGATCCTCGAGCTCGACCGCGGCGCCGGTATCCCGTACGAGGGCAACTATTCGGGTTGGCTCGAAGCCAAGTCCGATCGTCTGGCTGCCGAATCCAAGCAGCAGTCGGCCCACGAAAAAGCCATGAAGGAAGAACTGGAGTGGGTGCGCAAAGGCGCCAAGGCCCGCCAGTCCAAATCCAAGGCTCGTCTGCAACGCTTCGAAGAAATGCAATCGCAGGAATTCCAGAAGCGCAGCGAAACCAACGAGATCTACATCCCGGCCGGTCCACGCCTGGGCGACAAGGTCATCGAATTCAAGAACGTTTCCAAGGGGTATGGCGATCGCGTGCTGATCGACAACCTGTCGTTCTCCATGCCTAAAGGCGCCATCGTTGGCGTGATCGGCGGTAACGGTGCCGGTAAATCGACCCTGTTCCGCATGCTGATGGGCAAGGAAACACCGGATTCGGGCACCATCGAAGTCGGCGAAACCGTGCAACTGGCGTGCGTCGATCAGAGCCGCGAAGACCTGGACGGCAGCAAGACTGTGTTCCAGCAAATCTCTGACGGTTCCGACCAGATCCGCATCGGCAACTACGAGATCCCGTCGCGCACCTACGTCGGTCGCTTCAACTTCAAGGGCGGCGATCAGCAGAAGTTCGTCAAGGACCTGTCCGGTGGTGAGCGCGGTCGCTTGCACCTGGCCCTGACCCTGAAAGAGGGCGGCAACGTCCTGCTGCTCGACGAACCGTCCAACGACCTCGACGTTGAAACCCTGCGTTCCCTGGAAGAAGCCCTACTGGACTTCCCGGGCGCTGCCATTGTGATCTCTCACGATCGGTGGTTCCTTGACCGCGTCGCGACTCACATCCTGGCGTACGAAGACGACTCGCAAGCGGTGTTCTTCGAAGGCAACTACACCGAGTACGAAGCCGATCGCCGCAAACGCCTGGGCGAAGCGGCGACTCAGCCGCACCGTGTACGGCACAAGAAACTGGCCTGATTTCAGGTTGGTTGCTTGAAAAAACGGAGCCTTCGGGGCTCCGTTTTTTTTGGGGTTTCAGATAGACGCGCAGCGCGGCTATCGCGAGCAGGCTCGCTCCCACATGGGATTTAACCGGGCCGAAATCTTCAATCCAATGGAGATCTACTGTGGGAGCGAGCCTGCTCGCGATGGCGATTCCCAAATCAGTGCAAGCCTGGATCTGATAATCCCTAATCGGGTGCGCAACCAGTTCACCAGCGTGTTGACCGGCAAGGGCCCGAGCTATGGCGGCAGCCTGATTCGCCCGGAAGCTACCGGTTTCGGCTGTGTGTACTTCGCTGAAGAAATGCTCAAGCGCAGCGGTGAAACCGTCGAAGGCAAACGTGTGGCCATTTCGGGCTCCGGCAACGTCGCGCAATACGCGGCGCGCAAGGTCATGGACCTGGGCGGCAAAGTGATTTCGTTGTCCGACTCCGAAGGCACGCTGTACTGCGAAAGCGGTTTGACCGAAGAGCAGTGGCTGGCGGTACTGGAGCTGAAAAACGTCCAGCGTGAGCGCATCAGTGAACTGGCCGGCCGTTTTGGCCTGGAGTTCAAGGCCGGCCAGCACCCATGGGCGCTGAGCTGCGACATCGCGCTGCCATGTGCGACACAAAACGAACTGGATGCCGAGGCGGCCCGCACGTTGTTGCGCAACGGCTGCTTCTGCGTAGCGGAAGGCGCGAACATGCCGACCACTCTTGAAGCCGTAGATTTGTTTATCGAGGCGGGGATTCTGTTCGCGCCAGGCAAGGCTTCCAATGCCGGTGGTGTCGCGGTGAGCGGGCTGGAGATGTCGCAGAACGCCATGCGCCTGCTGTGGACCGGTGGTGAAGTGGACAGCAAACTTCACGCGATCATGCAGTCGATCCACCACGCTTGCGTGCATTACGGCGAAGAGAATGGCCGGATCAATTACGTCAAAGGCGCGAACATCGCCGGCTTCGTCAAAGTTGCCGACGCGATGCTCGCCCAAGGCGTGGTTTAAGCCGGTTCGATACGGATGATCTCGATCAACTGATCGCCAGCCGGACGTTGCCACAGCACCTCGTCGCCGAGTTGCGCCCCGAGCAGCGCCCGGCCCAGCGGTGAACCCCAGTTAATCAGGCCCGCCGACGCGTCGGCCTGATCTTCACCGACCAGTTGCACGGTTTGCTCGGTGTTGTGTTCGTCGGCGAAGGTCACACGGCTGCCGATCTGCACTTTTTGCCTTGAGTTGGCGGCGGTCACGACCTGAGCGCTTTGCAGACGCTGCTTGAAATACCGCAAATCCCGTTCAAGGTCCGCCAGGCGCTGCTTGTCGGCGTGCTCCCCTTTGGCGGATTGCTCGCTGTGCCGGTGTTGCAATTCGGCGACTTTCACCTGCAACTGGGCCAGCCCCGTGGGCGTGACGTAATTGGGCTGCGCACTGACCTGCCGTTCGACGGGCTGATCGGCTTGCGCGGCGGCGTTATCTTCATTGACGAAGGCGCGACTCATGGTTTTCTCCCGTTATAGGGTTTGGGCCATGGTCGCAGGCTTTTAGTTTCGACAGATATCTGTCAGCGACTTATTGCGAGCGAAAAGCACGAGCGGCGTCCTGATCCTTCTGCTGCTGCCAGGCTTTTTCGCGCTCGTCCCAATGGTGGCTGCGATAATCTTCACGGTCCTCGCTTTCGCGCATCGCCTGACACTGACGGAAGCCATCGCTCCAGCCCTCGGCGTATTGCTTGTCCTTGAGGTAACGCGGAACGTTTTTACGAAACTCTCCGGTGATTGCCCCTGCCGCTTGCCGGCCACTGCTGCAACCGTCATCGAAGCCATCGGCGAATGCCGGTGGATAACCCTTGGCGATCAGATCCTCGTGGGTCGTCTGGCAACCCGCGATCAATATCAGCAAACCCACCACACCCACGCAACGCCACATCTCAGACTCCCAGACCGTCAACGGCCTATAAGAGAAGTCTAGGAGTGGATTCGTGAGCGGGATGTGAAAGAGATATCAAAAGATCGCAGCCCTGTAGGAGCACAGCTTGCTGGCGATGGCATCACCTCGGTCTATCTGAATAACCGCGTCGATATCATCGCCAGCAAGCTGTGCTCCTACAGGTAGTGCGGGGCGGTTAGTAGTGATACCACTTCATCTCAAGCATCACTTCGTTCTCGGGCGAAGCCAAGTGGCTGAAATCGCGCTGGGCACTCAGGCGTAAACCCAGGTTGCGCGACAATTCCCACTGCTGATTCAGACTCACGCTACGGCGCACTTCGCCATTGGTGAAGAAGTCGCCCTTGGCTTCCAGGCTGAAGTTGCCCAGCGGATTTTTCCACAGCACACCGCTGTTGAAGCCCGCCGCTGGCGCGATGAAACCGGCAAAGTCGTTGTTGTGTTCAAGGCGCACGGTGCCCAATGCAAAGCCGAGCATGTCGTCGCCCAGCTGCCAGGTCCCGCCGCCGCCTCCATTGACGTGGCTGACCAGGGTTTCGTCATCATGCTTACCCGGCACGCGCTCCAGGCCGCCGGTAACTTGCCACGAGAGTGGCTGCAGCAATTCATTGCGCGGGGTCAGGGAACGGATGGTCGCCAGGTCCAATTGCTGCAACTGCCAGTGATTGCCTTCGTACTGGCGCAGTTTCATTTGCAGGATTTCAATTTGCGCGCCGAGGGGGAAACTCTCGGCGTTGTCGTTGAGGTCGTGATACGCCATGCGCAAGCCGTACTCGCCAAACGCCTTGTCGCCTCGAGTGCCGATACCGGCCTGCCAGGTACGCGATTCATGGCCATCTTCAGGCAGGCCGGGTTGCGGGATGTCCAGTTCCGGTGCCGGGTTCTGGTTGATCGCCCGCAGCAGTTCGAAACTGCGCTGCGCCCGTTGCGGATCACGCTCTTGGCCGTTGGCGCGGTAGCGCTCCAGGCGGTAGGCGGCGTCGATGATCAGCGCCTGACGATCCTTGGGTTGAGCCTTGAACGCCGGGTCTTGCAGTTGCTTCTGGTCGGCACTGACTTTCAGCACCCAATCCTGTTCTTCAGTGGTCAATGGTTCGGCGCGGCTCAGCAGTTCACGTTCGCGAGACGGTCGATACTGAATGGATTCCACCAGTCCTGCTTCTTTCACCGCTTTGACGGTGTCGGTAGGAATTGCGGTGAGCGGGAATTGTTCGGTCAGTCGCAGGCTCGGACGGGCGACTTGCAGCAATTCCAGCAGGCGATAAGAGCAGTTTTCGTCGAAGAAAAAATAGTCGAACTGGATCTGCTTGAGCTCCCAGACGTGCTCGACCATGCGTTCGGTTTCTGCCTGGGTCAGATTGAGGCGGTACTCCCACAGATCGCGATTCTCGAGGCTGCGGTACTCCGAGAGTTTTTCTTGATAGGGCACCAGGGCAAACAAGCCGGGATAGCCGCCCATCAAGCCTTTCCAGGCATACAGGATGCTGTTGTCCGAGCCCTCGATGTACGCGCCGAAGTTGATTGCATAACTGAGCAGGGCGGTTTGATCGCTCTGCACATTGGCCTGGTCGATACGCAGCAACGTGTGGCCGAACATCGATGACGGACTGTTCAGATACGCCGCCGGAAAAATCATCACCGCACTGTGGGGCGAAACATCCTTGAACCATTGCTTGAATTCAGTACAGGGAAGCGTCGGCAGATCGGTCAGGTTGAGCTGTGCCTTGAGCCAGCGGGTGCGGGCCGGGTAGACGCATTGCGCATGTTTCTCGCCAGCACTGGCCGGGGCGTACAGCGCTTGCACGGTCGCCGCCAGCTCGCGGTCGGGATGTTCATTGCCGTCGGCGGCGAGGAAGAATTTCTTGTCGCTGACATAGCTGCGCCAGCCGCCGAGTTTGGCGGTTTCGTAGTGACCCAGGGAAATCCAGAAGGGATCATTGGCCAGTTGCTGCAAACGTTGATTGTCGATTTTGGGCGTGGCAGACAGCGGGGCGCAGACACAGAGCGCCAGCCAGGCAAGGCGTTTGAGCATAGTGGGCAACTTAAGTCGGAAGAAACAAAGACCCAAAGGGGCAGGCCAAAAGGGCCAGGTTCAAAAAATAAAACCCGCCCCGAAAAGGAGCGGGCGGGTCGAGCTTAAGCTTGAGTGGCGTACTTGGCCAGACGCGGATCGCTCTTCAGAACGGCCAGGGTGTTGGTATGCACGTCGTCAGCGGTCACGTCAGCCTTGCTGAAGATCTGCTGGAAGTGCTCATGAGTGACAGCAGCGAAATGCGCACGGTCTTCCGGCGCCACGCCCAGTACCACAGCGTAAGTGGTCAGCGCTTCGCCCTGACCTTTAGCCATGTCTTCGGACAGCTCGTTCATCATGCCATTCATGGCAATCCAGGATTTGCCGCCATAGGTCAGCGACGCATTGGTCGAGCAACCGTTGGTACCCGAGGTCATACCGAACGTTGCGTTGCCGGAAGTGCCGTTGGTGGTGGATGCCAGGAAGTGAGCCGGGGTGCCACGCTGACCTTCGAACAGCATGTTGCCCCAACCGCAATCCGGGCCGCCTGGCGCCTGAGCCATGGCATTGAGGGATACAACGGTGAAGAGAGTACCGAGAAGAATCCGTTTCATAGCTTTGTTCTCTTTATGTGCATACCAATGGACAAGGGGTCTGGCCCGATCTGGCGCCAGTGGGCCGGTTATTGTTCCAGCCGCGCAGTTTGGAGTTTAGGCACGTTCCTGGGGTTCCGTGATTTTTTGCGAAACATTCGTTGAAAACATTGATTTAGACCCGGCCCGCTTGGCGATACCGCTTTGTCTATGCTTTGGCTAGAGGCGCGCCTTGCAAGTGAGGTATGGGCAGCGCCAGAATGCCGCTATCTGCCCCGCCTGATGTAAGGAAGCCCGATGCCTGATCCTGTTGCTGCCAGCTTGCGTCTAGCGCCTGAAGCGCTGACCCGTCCGTTTTCCGCTGAACAGTTCAGCTTCTCTACCACCAATGATTTGGAGCCCTTCCGCGGTGTGCTTGGCCAGGAACGTGCGGTCGAAGCCTTGCAGTTCGGTGTGGCAATGCCACGCCCCGGTTACAACGTATTCGTCATGGGCGAGCCCGGCACCGGCCGGTTTTCGTTCGTCAAACGCTACCTGAAAGCCGAAGGCAAACGCCTGCAGACCCCGGCGGACTGGGTCTACGTCAACAATTTCGATGATCCTCGCGAACCTCGCGCACTGGAGTTGCCGTCGGGCACCGCCGGCGCCTTTATCGATGACATCAACGGCTTGATCGACAACCTGCTGGCGACTTTTCCGGCCGTGTTCGAGCACCCGTCCTACCAGCAAAAGAAAAGCGCCATCGACCGCGCCTTCAACCAGCGTTACGACAAGGCGCTGGACGTGATCGAGCGCCTGGCGCTGGAGAAGGACGTTGCGCTGTACCGCGACAGCACCAATATCGCCTTCACACCGATGAGCGAAGGCAAGGCCGTGGACGAGGCCGAATTTGCCCAGTTGCCGGAAGCCGATCGCGAGCGTTTTCACGACGACATTGCATGGCTGGAAGAGCGGCTGAACGAAGAACTCGCCAGCCTGCCGCAATGGAAGCGTGAGTCGAGCAATCTACTGCGCCAGCTCAACGAAGAAACCATCACCCTGGCCTTGCAGCCATTGCTTTCTCCGTTGTCGGAAAAGTATGCGGAAAACGCGGCGGTCTGCGGTTACCTGCAAGCGATGCAGGTGTACCTGCTCAAGACCGTGGTCGAGCAACTGGTGGACGACAGCAAGACAGACGCCATCGCCCGCAAGCTGCTGGAAGAGCAATACGCGCCGAGCCTGGTGGTCGGTCATCCGTTCAGCGGCGGTGCGCCAGTGGTCTTTGAACCGCACCCGACATACGAAAACCTGTTCGGCCGCATCGAGTACACCACCGATCAAGGCGCGCTCTACACCACGTATCGACAGTTGCGTCCGGGTGCGCTGCACCGCGCCAACGGCGGCTTCCTGATTCTTGAAGCGGAAAAAATGCTCAGCGAGCCGTTCGTGTGGGATGCGCTCAAACGCGCGCTGCAATCGCGCAAACTGAAAATGGAATCGCCGCTGGGCGAGATGGGCCGTTTCGCCACCGTGACCCTGACTCCGCAACATATTCCGTTGCAGGTCAAAGTGGTCATCATCGGCGCCCGACAGCTCTACTACACGCTGCAGGACCTCGATCCGGACTTCCAGGAGATGTTCCGCGTCCTGGTGGACTTCGACGAAGACATCCCGATGGTCGACGAGAGCCTGGAGCAGTTCGCCCAGTTGCTCAAGACCCGCACTTCCGAAGAAGGCATGGCGCCGCTGACCGCCGATGCGGTGGCGCGTCTGGCGACTTACAGTGCTCGCCTGGCTGAGCACCAGGGGCGTTTGTCGGCGCGGATCGGTGATCTGTTCCAACTGGTCAGCGAGGCGGATTTCATTCGCCAACTGGCCAGTGACGAAATGACCGACGCCGGGCACATCGAACGTGCGCTCAAGGCCAAGGCCACGCGTACCGGGCGCGTCTCGGCGCGGATTCTCGATGACATGCTGGCAGGAATCATCCTGATCGACACCGCAGGTGCGGCGGTCGGCAAGTGCAACGGGCTGACAGTGCTGGAGGTCGGTGACTCGGCGTTCGGTATACCGGCGCGGATCTCCGCAACCGTCTATCCGGGCGGTAGCGGCATCGTCGATATCGAGCGCGAGGTTAACCTCGGTCAGCCGATTCACTCCAAAGGCGTGATGATCCTCACGGGGTATCTGGGCAGTCGTTATGCTCAGGAATTCCCGCTGGCGATTTCCGCGAGTATCGCCCTGGAGCAATCCTACGGTTACGTCGATGGTGATAGTGCATCGTTGGGCGAGGCTTGCACGCTGATTTCGGCGCTGTCGAAAACCCCGCTCAAGCAGTGCTTTGCGATCACCGGTTCGATCAACCAGTTCGGTGAAGTGCAGGCGGTGGGTGGGGTCAACGAGAAGATCGAAGGCTTCTTCCGACTCTGCGAAGCGCGCGGGCTGACCGGTGAGCAGGGCGCAATCATTCCCCACGCCAACGTTGCCACGCTGATGCTCGACGAGAAGGTGCTGACGGCGGTGCGCGCGGGGCAGTTCCACGTCTACGCCGTGCGCCAGGCTGATGAAGCCCTGAGCCTGTTGGTCGGCGAGCCGGCCGGTGCGCCGGACGCTGATGGCCAGTTCCCTGAAGGCAGCGTTAACGCGCGGGTGGTGGAACGCTTGCGGGTCATCGCAGAAATGATCAGCGAAGAAGACCTCAAGGAAGCCGAGAAAGAAGCTGCGCAGGAAGCACTGGTCGAGGCCAAACCGGCCTGACACAAACCTGAGGTCTCCTCAACCCCCTGTGGGAGCGGGCTTGCTCGCGAATATGGTTTTCATTCAACAGATATGTTGGCTGACCCACCGCATTCGCGAGCAAGCCCGCTCCCACATGTCTAACGGCGTCGTACTCAAAAAAGTGCCATCAGTCTGGCGTCAATATTCACACAATGACCATTCGGCGCCTTCTGGTCTCACTTGACGTGCTAGTCAGACTTTTCCTCTATTCTCAGGTCAAGGATATCGACAGTAATCACTGGATCGAGACAGCCCTCCCGTGGGGGCTGAATACCGGATCTACCGAGGGTCGCCGCCATGTCGCGCAACCTCTGCCTCACCCGTCAATGCCTGGGCCTTGTGACCCGTATCGAGTGTGCCATCCGCCCATTGGCGGGGGATACGGGCATGTGGACCTTACTCTTCGCCGCCGGAATGGCTGGCGAACAACCTTCTGCCATTAAAGCCCAGGGCCCGTTTCATGGCCCCTTTGTGGCTGAGTCGATTCTCGACACCATCGTTGAAAGCCTCACCCTGCACGGCTATGAACTGGCCGATGATCCGCAAATCTGGTGCCTGCACTTGCAAGCTCAGCTGCGCGAAATCAATGGTGGCCGCTGCCGCAACACTGGAGGTTTCGAGTTTCGGCCCGAGCACTGAACAGGCTATTGAGCAAGGCTGGACGTGTCCGCCTTGTCGAGTTTGACCTCGAAGCCATATTGCACGGTGGAGAGATCGGTTCGTTGATAGGTTTCCAGACGGGTTGGCTGCCCGTAGAAATAATGCACCCCCAATAATGCCGGGCCTTCTGCGCTCGCATCGTGGCTGACCGCCAGAATTTCCTTCAGATAATTGCCGCTGTCGTCCTTGGCGAAGAAACGCCAGTCCTGGGCGGGAAACAGCTTCAGATCAACCACCAGGGCATTGCCTTTAAGCGCCAGGCCTTTGGGCAGCTGATGGGCGTCGATGGTTTTCTTTTCGATGGTGGCGAGAAACAACGGCATGGAGCCCACCGCATAAGCCGGCGTTTCCGGAAACAGGTTCAAGTCGTAGGTGATGATGCCGCGCAAGGGATCGACCTGGTAAGCCTCAGGCGGCAATTCGATCGGCTCATCGCGCTTGCCGTTACTGTCCTCGGTAAAGAAACTGACCGGGCTTTCGCCGGGGGTGAAGGAGGTGCCGAGCAGCTCGTCATTGAAGCTTCTGGGGTGATCGAACTCGATGCGCGCAGCGCTGAGGTCTTCGACCGACTGACTGATGCGGACACTTTTTTTCAGTTGTTCCTCGCCAAGTGTGGCGCCCTTGAGCCAGATCGGGGCCTGGTCGTCGTACACCACCACCGGCAGCGTCAGTGGCTGGATGGTCTTTTGCGTGGTGTGTGGGTCGAAGCGACGTACCGGCAAGTTCAGGTCCTTGCGGGTCACCGTGGCGGTTGAAAAGTCCAGTACGCTGACCTCAAGCGTTTCGATCGGCCCGTTGAAGTACACCTTGGAATAATGGTGGCTCTGTTGCTTCTCGAAGGCGCGCTGTTCTTCTTCGATCTGTTTCTCGAAGCTCTCGCTCCAGGCTTTCTGCTGTTGCATTTTCGCCAGTTGCTTTTGATAGAAGGCTATTTGTGCGGAGGTTTCGTTGATCGAGCCTGAGCGCGAGAGAAATTGCCCGGTGCTGTCCTTGGCCTGGACGATCAGCGGGTTCAGCGGTGTTTCGCTGACCTCTGGGGCCAGCGGCGCGCTGTTGTTGAATTCGATTTCGGCGTAGTTGTTTGCAAGGTTCAGCAGGGTGACGCTGAGGTTGTCGTTGGTGCGAGTCTGGCCAACGTCCTTTTTCGTCAGGTCGAAGCTGTAGAGCCGGCGCGGCGCGATGACTTCCACCTTGCCTTGCAGGCTCACCGGTTGTGGCTGGTTCTTGTTTTCAACATCCAGGCCATCGATGAAGGGGTAGGTCACCGTCAGGTCGTCGGGGTTGGTCAGGTTTGAACTCGATGGGCTCAGTTGAATTCCAGGATCGGTTTCTGACCATTCCGGCTGAAACGGGATGACGCGTTTGTTGCTCAAAGTCACCGATTGCCATTCAAGACTATGAGGAAAGAGAAACGCGACCGGAATGTTGAAGTTGAAGGGGAACACCGGTTGCAGGTCGGTCAGGTAGTCGGAACCGGAATCTTTATGCAGCACGAACAGGCCGTTGATGTAGGTGTCGACCAAGGCTTGTGGAGTGGGGTAGTGCTTGAGGACGGCGAGGGCGTCTTCGCCATATTCTGTTTCCACCGGTTTGCTGTCGAGCTTGAGCTGGGCACGCTCAAGCAGCAACAGTGAGCCGCCGAGTTCAGCCACGGCATCCTTGAGTTTCGGGTCCTGAATCGCATCCAGAGACTTCTCGAACTGCGCCGTCTTTTCCTTGAGGCTGACCTGGCGCTTCTCATCGCTGGGTGAGCAGGCACTCATCAGCAAAGCCAGGCAAATGCCGGCGCTCGTCAAAGGCAATCGCACATCCATTTCCCGTCTTCCTGTCCGATGTCGCTGAGCTGTCAATCCTTTGGACACTAGCAGAAAAACCTTGTCACACACGCGCAGGTTGCGGATTTCCCAACGGTTTCTGGGTGTGACAGGCGGCTGTTATACTCGCGGCCATTTCCAGGCCTTGTGTGAGATTTGATGGAACGCTTTATCGAAAATGCAATGTACGCCAGCCGCTGGCTGCTGGCGCCGATCTACTTCGGTCTGTCCCTTGGGCTGCTGGCCCTGGCGCTGAAATTCTTCCAGGAAGTGTTCCACGTCATCCCTAACGTGTTTTCGATGGCCGAGTCGGATCTGATTCTGGTGCTGCTGTCGCTGATCGACATGGCGCTGGTAGGCGGTTTGCTGGTGATGGTGATGATTTCCGGTTACGAGAACTTCGTTTCCCAACTGGACATCGACGAGGACAAGGAAAAGCTCAACTGGCTGGGCACCATGGATTCCTCTTCATTGAAGATGAAGGTGGCCGCTTCCATCGTGGCCATTTCGTCCATCCACCTGCTGCGGATTTTCATGGACGCCAAGAACGTCGATCCCGAGCATTTGAAGTGGTACGTGATTATCCACATGACCTTCGTGATTTCGGCGTTTGCCATGGGTTATCTGGATAAGCTGACCAAGCACTGATCGCTTTTTATCGCTATACCCAACCGCCCGTCTGTTGCGAAACAGACGGGCGGTGTCGTTTGTGGCTTGTACTTTGATGCGCCGAGGCCTATGCCTGTAATGATCTTGGCTCGCCATTGCGTGAGGTGTGTTCATGGACCTGAAAGAGTTGAATGCTTATGCCATCGCCGGGAAGATCGATGAGCTCAACCTGATTTCAATGGAAGGTGGGATCTACCTGTTGGAAGCGCGGATGCATGGCGCGGCGTACCCGTTGAGCGATGCCCATGGCCAGATGTTTCATTTGCGTTCGGTCGAGCATGCCCGTGAAGTGCTTCATGCCTTTCCCAGCTTGCCGTTCAACCTTGTACATGTTTCGGTTCATGACGAGATGTGTGGGCTCGGTGCCAGCTCCGAGGTGAGCCTGAAGGTACCGATTGCGTGGCACCACTGACGCCCCTCATCAACGCGATAGCATCTGTGCTAGTCTGCTGGCCCTTTTGGTTCCGGGCGCTCCGGGACGCGCTGTGTACGCACGGCTAGTTCCAGGGTCGTCCGCACAGCGGAGCAGTGTCATGTCCGAAGTAAATCTGTCCACCGACGAAACCCGCGTCAGCTACGGTATTGGCCGTCAGCTGGGCGATCAACTGCGCGACAACCCGCCACCGGGCGTTAGCCTGGACGCGATCCTGGCAGGTCTGACCGACGCTTTCGCCGGCAAGGAAAGCCGTGTAGGTCAGGAAGAAATGTCCGCGAGCTTCAAGGTCATTCGCGAAATCATGCAAGCTGAAGCAGCAGCCAAAGCTGAAGCCGCTGCTGGCGAAGGCCTGGCATTCCTGGCTGAAAACGCCAAGCGTGATGGCATCACCACCCTGGCTTCCGGCCTGCAATTCGAAGTGCTGACTCAAGGTGAAGGCGCCAAGCCAACCCGTGAAGATCAAGTGCGCACTCACTACCACGGCACCCTGATCGACGGCACTGTGTTCGACAGCTCCTACGATCGTGGTCAGCCTGCAGAATTCCCGGTTGGCGGCGTGATCGCTGGCTGGACCGAAGCCCTGCAACTGATGAACGCCGGCAGCAAATGGCGTCTGTACGTGCCGAGCGAACTGGCTTACGGCGCTCAAGGCGTTGGCAGCATTCCGCCGCACAGCGTACTGGTATTCGACGTCGAGCTGCTCGACGTTCTGTAATACCTGGCTCGATATCACATCGGGCTAATGTGGGAGCGAGCCTGCTCGCGATAGCGGCATAACAATCGACAGAAGTGTTGAATGCTAGTCAGCCTTCGCGAGCAGGCTCGCTCCCACAGTTTTTGCAGTGATCTTCATACCTCGAACTTTGTATTGAGATCATGAGACGGGCGCAATGCCCGGGCATAGCAGAACAGAAACAGATTGCGCACCAGTTCCTTGAGCACCACCGGCTCGCTGGAACTCAAGCCGTTGACGTCCAGATCACCCTGATCCTGCAACTCGTTCAAGGCTTCTTCTTCAAGCACCGCACAGACTTCCCCGGTTTCCCGATGCAGGATCCTGAGGTAAGGGTGTGGGCGGTCCAGCCAGGCATCGATCAAATAAGTCATGGGTCTCATCTCCATTGACGGGTTTCAATGAGAATAATTCTTATTCATCAAATAGCAAGGACCTATTGGCGGTTTGGGTTTTTTTAGGGGTAAAGGTTGCGTAAGGTCAAAACGGCTGGCGTTTGGCTATTGCGAGGGATTGTTGGGCGAAGCGGAGGAGGGTGAAGCACCATCCCACGCAGGACGCGGGATGGAATACGGCAGGCTCAGACTTTTCTGACGAACTCGGATTTGAGCTTCATCGGGCCGATGCCGTCGATCTTGCAGTCGATGTCGTGATCACCGTCGCACAGGCGGATGTTCTTGACCTTGGTGCCGACCTTGACCACCAGCGACGTGCCTTTGACCTTGAGGTCCTTGATCACGGTGATGGTGTCGCCGTCCTGCAGGACGTTGCCGACCGAATCCTTTTTCACGGTGTCATCGGACACTGCTTCGGCTTCGCCGCTGGCGGACCACTCGTGGGCGCACTCAGGGCAGATCAACTGGGCGCCGTCTTCGTAGGTGTATTCGGAATTGCATTTTGGGCAGGGTGGCAACGTGCTCACTAAAGCTCCTTGGATTGAGGATCGCTAAAAAGCGCACATTATATAGGGTTTTAGGCGGAAGAGGGCGTGGCGCTAAATAACCTGTGGGAGCGGGCTTGCTCGCGAAGGCTGACTAACATTCAACATTGATG
>NZ_JAHBDP010000118.1:0-24439 GCF_019956495.1 Pseudomonas sp. BF-B-26
AATGCGGACTGTCAGACACATTATTGGTGTTTGACCCACCGCATTCGCGAGCAAGCCCGCTCCCACATGGAATCTCATAACAACAATAAAAAGCATTATTCAGAGGCTGAATGCCATGGCCGCACCCGCCCTGCCGCTCTCCCACGACGCCATCATTCAGGACTCCTGGTCCCGATGCCGCGCGTTCGGCCTCAATCATCAGAGCGCCCCGGCGTTCGATCAGCTGCCGGCCGAGGGCATTGCGCAATTGCTGGAGAGCCAGCACTCACTGGTGCAAACCACTCACCAGGAAGTCCTGCCGTATTACGAGAACATCCTCAGCAACTCCAACTGCCTGATCATGCTCGCCGACAATCAGGGCCAGGTGCTGACTTCCTGGGGCACCCAGCGTTTTATCGAGCCGAGCCTGACCCGCGGTTTCAGCGCTGGCGCCAGTTGGATGGAGCGTTGCAGCGGCACCAATGCGATCGGCACCGCGCTGGCCTGCGAGCAGGCGGTGCACATCGAGCACGATGAACATTTCCTCAAGGCCAACCGTTTCATGACCGGTTCCGCCGCACCGATTTTCGATGCCGAACGCAAGGTCATCGCGGTGCTGGATGTGTCCAGCGACAGCTACCTGCCGCCGTCCCACACCCTCGGCATGGTCAAGATGATGAGTCAGACCGTGGAAAACCGGCTGATCCTCAACCTGTTCCATGGCCAACATTTCCAGCTGACCTTCAACACCGGGCTGAATAACCTCGACAGCCAATGGGCCGGGCTGCTGATCTTCGATGAAACCGGCCAGGTGCTGTCGGCCAACCGCAGGGCTGACAATCTGCTGGGCATCAGTCTGTCGCGGGTCAGTGTCGAAAGCCTTTTCAAGGTCTCGCTGCTGGAGTTGTTGAACCAGCCGGACGGCCTGCCGTTTGCCTTGCAAACCTCAGGGCGCAACCGCTTTCAGTGCCTGTTGAAGCGGCCGAAACAGGCAGTGATTCAGGCGCGGCAATTTTCTGAAACAAAGAGCACAGAACCCAAGAGCGCCGAGCCCACGGTGGCGACACCGCAAGCGATCAGCCTCAATACCCTGCATTTCGGTGACAGCCGCGTGGAAAAAGCCGTGCGCCAGGCCGAGCGGTTGCTGGAAAAAGACATTCCGCTGTTGATCCACGGCGAAACCGGGGTCGGCAAGGAAGTCTTCGTCAAAGCCCTGCATCAGGCCAGTTCGCGCAACAAACAACCGTTCATTGCCGTCAACTGTGCAGCCATCCCCGCCGAACTGGTGGAGTCCGAACTGTTTGGTTACGAGAAAGGCGCGTTTACCGGCGCCAACCAGAAAGGCAGCATCGGGCTGATCCGCAAGGCCGACAAAGGCACCCTGTTCCTCGATGAAATCGGCGATATGCCGTTGCCGACTCAGGCTCGACTGCTGCGAGTGTTGCAGGAGCGTTGCGTGCAACCGGTGGGCAGCAGCGAGCTGTTCCAGGTGGATATACGGATTATTTCGGCGACCAACCGCTCGCTGCGCGAACAGGTGCAGTTGGGGCGGTTTCGTGAGGATTTGTATTACCGGATTGGTGGTTTGACCCTGGAACTGCCGCCATTAAGAGAACGCAGTGATAAAGAGGCCTTGTTCAAACGTCTGTGGGAACAGCACCGCGAACCATCGCAGTGGGCCGGGCTGAGCCGAGAGGTGATGGAGTTGTTCAGCCGTCATCCGTGGCCGGGGAATTTGCGCCAGGTCAGCAGCGTGATGCAGGTGGCGCTGGCCATGGCCGAGGAACAACCCGTGCGGCCGGAGCATTTGCCGGATGATTTTTTTGTCGATCTGGAGATGGAACCGGTGGATTCGCCGGAGCCGTTGGCGGTGGATTTGAATGATGCAGAGGAATTGAATCGGCAGCTGCAGGCGGCTGGGGGGAATATTTCGCATCTGGCTCGGCGCCTTGGGGTTAGCCGTAATACCCTTTACAAGCGATTGCGCCAGACGGAATGACAAGTGAGCTGCACTGGCAGTGTTTCAGCTTAAGACCTTCGCGAGCCCTGTCACCGCAGCACTTGCGCTCTGCGCATAAACAAAAACCCGCACAAGGCGGGTTTTGTTTGTAGCAAACGCAGCAATCAGTCAGCCAGACGCCAGGTCGTGCCGCCCTTGCCGTCTTCCAGCACCACGCCCATCGCGGTGAGCTGGTCGCGGATTCGGTCGGATTCAGCCCAGTCTTTACCAGCACGTGCCGCCAGACGCGCAGCAATCAGCGCATCAACTTCAGCCGCATCCACCCGCCCTTCAGCGCCGGCCTGCAAGAAGTCATCCGCCTCAAGCTGCAACACGCCCAGCACACTCGCCAACTCCTTCAAACGAGCCGCCAGACCGGCCGCCGCATTGAGATCGCTCTCACGCAGACGGTTGATCTCGCGAACCATCTCAAACAGTACGGCACAGGCTTCCGGCGTACCGAAGTCGTCGTTCATCACCTGGGTGAAACGCTCGACAAAGGCTTCGCCACCGGCCGGTGCCACGCTCGGCAGGCCTTTCAACGCGTGGTAGAAACGCTCGAGTGCGCCCTTGGCGTCCTTGAGGTTGTCTTCCGAGTAGTTGATCGCGCTGCGGTAGTGGCTCGACACCAGCAGGTAACGCACGACTTCCGGGTGGTACTTTTCCAGCACGTCGCGAATGGTGAAGAAGTTGTTCAAGGACTTGGACATCTTCTCGCCATTGATGCGAATCATGCCGCAATGCATCCACGCGTTGGCGTAGGTCTTGCCGGTGGCCGCTTCGCTCTGGGCGATTTCGTTTTCGTGGTGCGGGAACTCGAGGTCGCTGCCGCCGCCATGAATATCGAAGGTCTCACCGAGGCAGCAGGTGGACATCACCGAGCACTCGATGTGCCAGCCCGGACGACCGTCGCCCCAAGGCGAAGGCCAGCTCGGTTCGCCCGGCTTGGCGCCTTTCCACAATACGAAGTCCAGCGGGTCCTGTTTGGACTCGTCGACTTCGATCCGCGCGCCGATGCGCAGGTCTTCGATTTTCTTGCGCGACAGCTTGCCGTAGCCCATGAACTTGGCGACGCGGTAATACACGTCGCCATTGCCCGGGGCGTAGGCGTAACCCTTGTCGATCAGGGTCTGGATCATCGCGTGCATGCCGGGGATATGCCCGGTGGCGCGCGGTTCCATATCCGGCTTCTGGATGTTCAGGCGCGCTTCGTCTTCGTGCATCGCCGCGATCATGCGCTCGGTCAAGGCTTCGAACGACTCGCCGTTCTCGTTGGCCCGATTGATGATCTTGTCGTCAATGTCGGTGATATTGCGCACATAAGTCAGGTCGTAGCCGCTGAACCGCAACCAACGGGTCACCAGGTCGAACGCGACCATGCTGCGGCCGTGGCCCAGGTGGCAATAGTCGTACACGGTCATCCCGCAGACGTACATGCGCACCTTGTTGCCATCCAGTGGCTTGAAGACTTCTTTGCTCTTGGTGAGCGTGTTGTAGATCGTAAGCACTTTATGTTGCCTATTTATCAAGGCCGGTCAGGCCTGTAATCACTGGCCCCACGAATCACGCAAGGTCACGGTACGGTTGAAAACCGGAGCACCTGGTTTCGAGTCCTTGATATCCGCGACGAAGTAACCTTCGCGCTCGAACTGGAAACGGTCTTCCGGCTGTGCATTGCCCAGCGAAGGCTCAGCACGACAACCGGTGAGGACTTGCAGCGAATCAGGGTTGATGTTGTCCAGGAAACTGGCGCTGTCTTCGGCCTTCTCAGGGTTGGCCGAACGGAACAGGCGATCGTACAGACGCACTTCGCATTCGACGCTGGCCGCAGCCGGCACCCAGTGAACCACGCCTTTGACCTTGCGGCCTTCAGGGTTTTTGCCCAATGTTTCCGGGTCGTAAGAGCAACGCAGTTCGACGATGTTGCCATCGGCGTCCTTGATCGCTTCGTCGGCACGGATCACGTAGCTGCCGCGCAGACGCACTTCGCCAGCAGGTTCCAGGCGTTTGTAGCCTTTTGGCGGCTCTTCCATGAAGTCTTCACGGTCGATGTAGATCTCACGGGCGAACGGCAGAACGCGCACGCCCATGTCTTCTTTCGGGTGGCACGCCAGTTCGAGGTTCTCGACCTGCCCTTCCGGGTAGTTGGTGATCACGACTTTCAGCGGACGCAACACGCACATGGCACGCGGAGCGCTGTGGTCGAGGTCGTCACGGATGCTGAATTCGAGCATGCCGAAGTCGACCACGCCGTCGGAACGGTTGGTGCCGATCATTTCGCAGAAGTTGCGGATCGATTTCGGCGTGTAACCACGGCGGCGGAAGCCGGACAGCGTGGACATGCGCGGATCGTCCCAGCCATGAACGTGCTTTTCATCGACCAGTTGCTTGAGCTTGCGCTTGCTGGTGATGGTGTAGTTCAGGTTCAGACGGCTGAATTCGTACTGACGCGGTTGCGCCGGCACGGGCAGGTTCTCGAGGAACCACTCGTACAGCGGACGATGGCTTTCGAACTCCAGGGTGCAGATCGAGTGGGTGATGCCTTCGATGGCGTCCGACTGACCGTGGGTGAAGTCGTAGTTCGGGTAGATGCACCACTTGTCGCCAGTCTGGTGGTGATGCGCGTGACGGATGCGATACATGATCGGGTCGCGCAGGTTCATGTTCGGCGAGGCCATGTCGATCTTGGCCCGCAGTACGCGTGCGCCGTCCTTGAATTCGCCAGCCTTCATGCGGGCGAACCAGTCCAGGTTCTCTTCCACGGAGCGATCACGGAACGGGCTGTTCTTGCCCGGTTCGGTCAGCGTGCCGCGATATTCCTTGGCCTGTTCAGGGCTCAGGTCATCGACGTAGGCCTTGCCGGCCTTGATCAGTTCAACGGCCCAATCGTGCAACTGGTCGAAATACTGCGAGGCGTAGCGCACTTCACCGGACCATTCGAAGCCCAGCCACTTGACGTCGCTTTCGATCGCGTCGATGTATTCCTGGTCTTCCTTGGCCGGGTTGGTGTCGTCGAAACGCAGGTGCGTGACACCGCCAAATTCCTGGGCCAGGCCGAAGTTCACGCAAATCGACTTGGCGTGACCGATGTGCAGGTAGCCGTTGGGCTCAGGCGGGAAACGGGTGACGATCTGCGTGTGCTTACCCGAGTCCAGGTCCGCCTGGATGATCGGGCGCAGGAAATTGACCGGCACGGCAGGGCCGGTCTTGGAATTCGAGGTAGGGTCGACAGTGGGCTTGCTCATAGGATCCTTGAACGTACAAGTGCGCGGCCAGTTGGCCAAATCAAAGCGGCGGTTAAAACAAAGGGGCTTATCATAGCCGATGCCGTCAAGCCGCTGACAGCGCAGGGCAAAAAACGGCTGCATTTAATCGGATGCAAATGAAAAACAGCCTCGAAATTCGCGCCCGGCACGCTAAACTGCGCATCTTGGCCAAAATTGGCCGGACCGGTTGAGGGCTTCAACGCCCCGAAACCCACGAATTATTTGAATGAGTACCGATCATGACCCAAGTCAAACTGACCACCAACCATGGCGACATCGTCCTGGAACTGAACGCTGAGAAAGCCCCGATCACCGTGGCCAACTTCATCGAGTACGTCAAAGCCGGTCACTACGAAAACACCGTTTTCCACCGCGTCATCGGTAACTTCATGATCCAGGGCGGCGGTTTCGAGCCAGGCATGAAAGAAAAGAAAGACAAGCGCCCAAGCATCCAGAACGAAGCCGACAACGGCCTGCCGAACGTGAAGTACAGTGTTGCCATGGCCCGCACCATGGAGCCGCATTCGGCTTCCGCCCAGTTCTTCATCAACGTCGCTGACAACAGCTTCCTGAACCACAGCGCCAAGACCACTCAGGGCTGGGGTTACGCCGTGTTCGCCAAGGTCGTTGAAGGCACCGACGTGGTCGACAAGATCAAAGGTGTTTCCACCACCATGAAGTCCGGCCACCAGGACGTACCCGCAGAAGACGTGATCATCGAGAAAGCCGAGATCATTGAGTGATACTGCTGATTTCAGACTTGCATCTGGAAGAGGAGCGCCCGGACATCAGCCGGGCGTTTCTGGATTTGCTCGCCGGACGCGCCCGCTCGGCGAGTGCGTTGTACATCCTGGGCGACTTTTTCGAGGCGTGGATTGGCGACGATGCCATGACGCCGTTCCAGCGTTCCATCTGCCAGGCCCTGCGCGAACTCAGCGACAGCGGCACGGCCATTTTTCTGATGCACGGCAATCGCGACTTCATGCTCGGCCAGGCCTTCTGTAAACAGGCCGGCTGTACATTGCTGAAAGACCCGAGTGTCGTGCAGTTTTATGGCGAGCCGGTGCTATTGATGCACGGCGACAGCCTCTGCACCCGCGACGAGGCTTATATGAAGCTGCGTCGCTATCTGCGTAATCCGATCACCCTGTTCATCCTGCGGCACATGCCGTTGCGGACTCGCCATAAACTGGCGCGCAAGTTGCGCAGTGAAAGCCGTGCGCAGACGCGGATGAAGGCCAATGACATTGTTGATGTCACGCCCGAAGAAGTGCCGCGGATCATGCAGGCCTACGGCGTGAAGACCTTGATCCATGGGCACACCCATCGCCCGGCCATCCACAAATTGCAGATTGGCGAACAGGCGGCCAAGCGGATTGTGTTGGGGGATTGGGACCGTCAGGGGTGGGCGTTGCAGGTGGATGAGCAAGGGTTTGCGCTGGCGCCGTTCGACTTCGCCCCGCCGCCACAACTGGCTGCCCCCACAAACTAACAGCCGAACACAAACCCGTTGTGGGAGCGGGCTTGCTCGCGAAGGTGGATTAGCATTCAACATCTTAGTTGACTGTTACACCGCATTCGCGAGCAAGCCCGCTCCCACATTGGTTCTTCACCTGACTCTAGTGGCCGGAGGCAGCAGGCCCCGCCTTCGCCGCAAACGGCGGTTTCGCCAGCCACACCAGCACAATCAAGCCCATGAACGCCCACCCCAGCAACGTGAAGTAATCCACGGTGGAGAGCATGTACGCCTGACTGGTCAGCACATGATCCAGCTGCGCATACGCCGGGTTGCTCGCCCCGCCCAGGCTGTTCAACGCCTCACGGGTAGCCGGCTCATAGGTGCTGATGCTTTCACTCATATAGGCGTGGTGCTGATCGGCCCGGCGAATCCAGATCCAGGTCGTCAGCGAGGCCGCAAAACTACCGCCCAAGGTCCGCAGGAAAGTCGCCAGGCCTGCGCCGTCGGCGATCTGGCTCGGTGGCAGGTCCGACATCAGAATGCTCAAGGTCGGCATGAAGAACAGTGCCACGCCAATCCCCATGAACAGCTGCACCAGGGCGATGTGCTGGAAGTCCACTTCGTTGGTAAACCCGGCACGCATGAAGCAGCTCAGGCCGATCGCCAGGAACGCCAGGCCGGCCAGCAGCCGCAGGTCGAACTTGTGCGCGTACTTGCCGACAAACGGCGACATCAGCACCGGCAGAATCCCGATCGGCGCCACCGCCAGTCCCGCCCAGGTCGCCGTGTAACCCATCTGGGTTTGCAGCCACTGCGGCAGGATCAGGTTGATTCCAAAGAACCCGGCATAACCCAACACCAGCACAATCGTGCCGATGCGGAAGTTGCGATAAGCGAACAGCCGCAGGTTGACCACCGGGTGCTTGTCGGTCATTTCCCAGATCACGAACACCGCCAGCGCTATCACTGAAATAGCCGCGCCGATGAGGATGAAGTTCGACTCGAACCAATCCAGGTCGTTACCCTTGTCGAGAATCACCTGCAAGGCGCCGACGCCAATGATCAGCGTGATCAAACCGACGTAATCCATCGGCTGATAACTGGTTTCCACCGGCCGTGCCTTAAGTTGCGAGCGCACCACCATCACCGCGAAAACACCGATCGGCACGTTGATAAAAAAGATCCACGGCCAGCTATAGCTGTCGGTAATCCAGCCGCCGAGGATGGGGCCGGCAATCGGCGCCACCACCGTCACCATCGCCAGCAACGCCAGGGCCATGCCGCGCCTGGCCGGCGGATAGACGGCAATCAGCAGCGTTTGCGTCATCGGATACAGCGGACCTGCCACCAGACCTTGAAGCACCCGAAAGCCAATCAGCTCCGGCATCGAGGTCGAGATACCGCACAGAAACGAAGCCAGCACGAACAGAATCGTCGCCCAGAGAAACAGCTTCACCTCGCCGAAGCGCCGGCTGAGCCAACCGGTCAACGGCAGCGCGATGGCGTTGCTCACGGCGAACGAGGTAATCACCCACGTGCCCTGCTCCGAACTCACGCCCAGGTTGCCGGAAATCGTCGGCAGCGCCACGTTGGCGATGGTGGTGTCGAGCACTTGCATGAAGGTCGCCAGCGACAGGCCAATGGTGCTGAGCAGCAGACTGGGCGGCGTGAAAGACGCGTTATTGCTCATTGCGAATCCTTTGAAACCTGATTGGCGCTGCGCCTGTTACAGACGCAGCTGACCTTGTGGGAGTGAGCCTTTGTGGCGAGGGCGCTTTTGTGGCGAGGGGATTTAGCGAAACGTCGCACCGCCCCGTTGGGTCGCGAAGCGGCCCTGAACCTGTGACTGCGGTATCTCAGAAAAACCGCATTCACCGGTTTGCGACTGCTTCGCAGCCGAACGGGGTGGTGCGGCATTCCGATAAATCCCCTCGCCACAAAAGCTCCCTCACCAAAGAGGCTCCCTCACCACAAAGGCTCACTCTCACAGGGTCGGTGTGATGACTGATCAGCGTTGAGCGGTTTTGCTGACCGCAGCGCTGTTGTCGTGGATCAACTGAGTGATCATCGCGTCGGCCTCGGCCAACTGACGGTCATACACATTGGTGCTGAACGAGGCCTTTTGCGGCGGCTGTTGCGCCAGCACCGGGCCGCTCTGGTCACGCAGGTTCACATCGACCTGAGTCGACAGGCCGACCCGCAACGGGTGCTTGGCCAGTTCTTCGGCGTTGATGTGAATCCGCACCGGCACCCGCTGGACGATCTTGATCCAGTTACCGGTGGCGTTCTGCGCCGGTAGCAAGGCAAACGCGCTACCGGTGCCAGCGCCGAGGCTGTCGATGGTGCCGCTGAACTTCACGTCACTGCCGTACAGGTCGGCTTCGATGTCCACAGGCTGCCCGATACGCATGTCACGCAGCTGGGTTTCCTTGAAGTTGGCGTCGATCCACAGCTGATCCAGCGGAATCACCGCCATCAAGGCGGTGCCCGGCTGGACGCGTTGGCCCAGTTGTACCGAGCGCTTGGCCACGTAACCGGTGACCGGCGCGATCAAGGTGCTGCGGGAGTTGTTCAAGTAAGCCTGACGCAATTGCGCGGCAGCGGACATCACGTCCGGGTGCGACGACACCACGGTGTCATCGACCAGCGCGCTGGTGGTTTTCAGTTGCTGTTTGGCGTTGGCCAGGGCGTTTTGCGCCGAGGTCAGGTCGTCGCGAGCATGGGACAGTTCTTCCTGGGAAATCGCCCCGCCAGCGGCGAGGTTTTTCCGGCGATTGAAGTTGTCCTGAGCCTTTTGTACTTCGGCCTGCTGCGCATTGACCTGGGCTTTCATGCCGTCGACGTTGCTGTACAAGCCGCGAACCTGACGCACAGTGCGGGCCAGATTGGCCTGGGCACTTTGCAGACCGACTTCGGCGTCGTTCGGGTCGAAGTTGATCAGCACCTGGCCTTCATGAACCAGGTCGCCATCGTCGGCACCGATGCTGACTACGGTGCCAGTGACCAACGGAGTGATTTCCACCACGTTGCCATTCACATAGGCGTCGTCGGTGCTTTCGTTCCAGCGCCCGTAGAATTCGTGATAACCCCAGACGCCGATACCGGCGAGGATCACCACGATTGCGAGCATTACCAGCATGACTTTGCGTTTGCGCGGGTTGCTGGTGTCTTGTGCGTTGTCAGGGGTTGGTGTCGTTTCGGCAGTGGCCATGACAAATACCTCGAATTAGTTGTACTGCGTGGCTGGGGCTGCGTTGGCTGCGGTCAGGGTCTCGCCCTGGAAGCCACCGCCCAGCGCCTGCATCAGTTGGATCGACAGGTCGATCTGCTCGGCATTCAGGTTGGCCAGTTGACGCTGGGCCTGGAGCAGTTGCTGCTCGATGCTGAGCACGTCCAGGTAATTCCCGATGCCGGAACCGTAGCGCTGGACCACGGTGTTGTATGAATCCTGGGCAATGTCGGTGGCGCGCTGCTGCGTCCCGATCTGCCGGCCGATATCGCGCAACTGGTTGATGGTGTCGCTGACATCGCCCAGGGCTTTCACCAGGCTTTTGTTGTACTGCGCCACCGCGAGGTCGTAATCGGCGTCGCGGGAATCGAGGTCGGCGCGCAGGCGGCCGCCGTCGAAAATCGGCACCGAGATCGTTGGTGCAATGTTGAAGAAGCGACTGGCCGAACCGAACATCGCATCGCCCAGCAACGACTCGGCACCGGCCGCGGCGCTCAGGTTGAGGTTGGGGTAAAAGCGGGTTTTGCCGGCGTCGATGTTCTTGCTCGCCGCCTCGACCCGCCAACGCGCAGCCACCAGGTCCGGACGACGACCGAGCAACTCGGCCGGCAGCACCGACGGCAACGCCACGGCGCTGGCCTGGAGGATTTTCGGCCGGGCGATTTCATTGCCGCGATCCGGGCCTTTGCCGAGCAGGACGGCCAAGGCGATTTTCGCGCTTTGCAGGCGTTTTTCGGCGTCGATCAAGCTGGCTTCGGACGTGGCTTCCAGGCTTTCGGTTTGCTGGAACTGGTATTGGCTGTCGATCCCCGAGCTCAGGCGACGCTGGCTCAGGTCGAGCATTTGTTTGGTGCGTTTGAGGTCTTCACTGGCCAGGTCGTAGACGATATGCGCCTGACCCAGATCGCTGTAGGCGCGAGCGACGTCGGCGGACAACGTCAGCTGAGCGGCCTGTTGATCGACTTCGGCAGCACGGGCCTGACCCAATGCGGCTTCCCAGGCATCACGCTGACCGCCCCAGAGGTCGAAGTTGTAATTGAAACTGGCGCTGAGGTTGCGCACGGTGGAGTACGTGCCGCCCTGCCCGCTCGGGTCCTGATCCCGGGCCAGACGCGAACGGCTGACACCAGCGCTGGCATCAAGAGTCGGCATGCGCGCGGCATCCGCTGCATAAGCGGCGGCGCTGGCCTGGTGGGCGCGGGCGTCGGCAATTTGCATGTCGGGGCTGTCGTGCAGGGCTTCGCGGATCAAGCCGTCGAGCTGTGGGTCGCCGAGGCTTTTCCACCAATCGCTTTTCGGCCAGGCCGCGGGCGACAGAGTCACCCCGCTGAGGGATTGCCCGGCCTTGAGGGTTTTCGCATCCAGGCTTTTGCCTTCGGTGGTCAGGCCGCTGTAGCTGGCGCAACCGGCCAGGGTCATGGCCGCCAGCACCAGGCTCAGGCCGGTACGCAAGGTTTTACTGCTCATTTGTCACCTACCCGCAGCAGGGTGATCGAGTCACCGGCTGCCACCAGAATTTTCTTGAGGATCTGTTCCAGGGTTTTCAATTCCTCTGGGGTGATCGCGCCAGCCAGTTCATTCATGGCGTCGGCGCCGATCTCCGGCAGACGGTCAGTCAACTGCTGGCCTTGTTCGGTCAACACCAACTGAACCTGACGGCGATCCGCCTCGGAGCGTTGGCGGGCGAGGAAGCCTTTCTGTTCCAGACGATCGAGCATGCGGGTCATCGATCCGCTGTCCAGCGACAGGTGACGGCACAGCTCGGCCGGGGTATCGACGCCGAACTGGGCCATGATGATCAGCACTTTGAACTGCGCGGCGGTGATGCCGTGGGGTTCCATGTGCGTGTCGATGATCCGGTCCTTGAGCAGCGCAGCGCGCCCGAGCAGGAGGCCGAGATGACACGTGTGGAATTCGTCTGGGGTGAAATGCTTCATCTGACCACCGATTAGCTGCCTAGGCAGAGAATGTATGTCGAGATGTTACTGCCTAGGCAGCGAATGTCAACGTAATAGTTAGGCTGCTTGCTATTTAGTTGATAAATGGCGCAGGAAAGTTGCTTCGGATCGATGATCGCAGCGCGCCCTTCGCGAGCAAGCCCGCTCCCACATTTGATCTGCGGCGTAACACAAATCCAATGTGGGAGCGGGCTTGCTCGCGAAGGCAGCGACTCGGTTTTAGAGATGGCGAGGCTTAGAAATCCCGCTTGTAGAAGATGTCCAGCGAACTGGCCACGCCGCCCGCCGCTTCGAGGTAGACCTTCTTGCTCAGCTTGTAACGCAAGGCGATGGTGTTGGCCGGCTCGAACACGCCAACCCCATAACGCAGGCTGAGCTTCTCGGAGATATTGCCGCTGGCGACCACGCTGGTGGCGTTGCCGCTACCCTCGGTATCGAGCTGGAAATCCTGAATCCCCAGGTTTTTCGCCAAGCCGCTGGTCACTCCCGAACTGCCCATCAACCCCAACCCGAGCGCGGCCTGGGCGAGCATGTTGTTGTCTTCACCGTTACTGGCCAACGGACGCCCCAGCACCAGATAGGACAAGGCCTGCTCCTGGCTCATCGCCGGCTCGGAGAAGATCTGTGTGGTCGGCTGCTCCGCGCTGCCGCTCAGGCGAATGCCGGCGATCACGTCGTCGGTCTGGCGAATCGCTTCGATGTCCAGATACGGCTGATCGATCGGGCCGGCAAACAGCAAACGCGCCCGGCGCACGGTCAACCGCTGACCGTAGGCACGATAACGCCCATCGTTGAGCCAGAGCTCGCCGCGGGTATCCATGTTGTCGCCGATGTGCACATGACCTTGCAGGTTGGCGGTCAGGCCAAACCCGGCGAAGCTGAGTTTGTCCTGCCCGACCACCACATCGATGTCCATCGCCATGGCCATCGGGGGTTTGCCCTCTTCGGTCTGCTGGCCGACGATCACCGTGTCATCGGACACCTTGACCGTCGATGGCGGCAACTCGCGCACGGTGATCTCGCCTTTTGGCACCAGCACCTTGCCGACGATCGCCAGTTTGTCGTCCTTCATCGAAATCTTCAGATCCGGCGCCACTTCCAGCTTGGCGTAGGGCTCGACGGTGACGGGCAATTGCGTGCCTTTGAGCGCCAGATCCACCACCAATGCCTGACCCCAGGCGATGTTGCCGCTCAAGGTGCCCTGCCCGGTCTTGCCGCTTTTCCAGCCGCCGTTCAATTGCACGGTTTCGCCAGCAATCACGGCTTGAAGTTGCAGCGCTTCGAGGTCCATCGGCAGTTCAGGCCCGGAAATCTCGCCGTCGCTGAGCAGTAGATTGCCGTTGACCTGCGGCGCCAGCAGCGTACCGGCGAGCGTGCCGCTGCCATTCAAGCGTCCGGTCAGTTTCTCGACCATCGGCACGAATGGCCGCGCCACCGACAGATCCAGACCACTCAGGCGGAACGAGCCGGTCAGTGGTTTGTCCTTCGGCAACGGATTGATCTGCGCCTGGAGCATCAGCTCACCGAGCTTGCCGCCGACAAAATTGAGGTCAGTGTCGATGCGCTTGGGCGTGAGTTTGCTGTTGAGTTTCAGGGTCTGGTACGGGAAGTCCAGCCACTGGTCCTTTTCCTTGATGCGCAACGTGCCGCCGCTGGCATCGACGCTGATCTGGCCGTTCGGGCCGCTGGCCGGCAGGTCCAGTTGCAGGTCGGCGTTGAGCCGGCCCTTCCAGGCGAAATCCTTGGGCAACCACTGCGCCAGGCTGTCGATCGGGAACTGTTTGAGGTGATAACGCAGCTTCGGCTCAGGCATCAGGCGCTGATCCTCGCCGCACAGGCTGGCCGGGCCGGACGTCCAGCAGTGAGCGCCAAAATTGATCTTGCCGTCCGCCAGCCGCTCCAGCCTCGCCGGACCTTGCAGCTTCCAGTCCTGCCCCCCAGCCTGGATATCGCCGCTGGCCAGGCGCCCACGCCAATTGCCTTGGTCCAGATTGCCGTCGAGGCCGAGGGCGAGTTTCAGCTTCGACCCTTGCAGGTCGAGGGTGAGTTTCTGGTTTTTGATATCGCCCTGGCCGCTGGCGGTCAGCGTGCCCAGCGACGTTTCACCAGCCTGAATGCCGCTGCCCTTGAGGTCGATTTTCGCCCGTTGCGCACTGTCGAGGGTGGCGTCCAGATTCAGGCTTTGCAGGCGATTGTCTTCGAAGGCCAGTTGCGTGCCTTGCAGTCCGAGCTTGCCTTGCGGGGCCTTGAGTGTCCCGGCGACATCGACGCGACCATTGAGCTGGCCGCGCAGTTGCGGCCACAGCTGAGCCAGGCGCGGTAGCTTGATATCGATCTGGCCGGCGAGCTTCTGTTGCAGGCTGCCCTTGCCGTTGATGCTGTTGTCGCCAAGGCGAATTTGCAATGCGCTGAGGTTCCATTGCTCGCCACCGCCATCGGCTTTGGCCTGGATTACTGCCGGTTGGCCGCGCAGTTTGCCTTTCAAGTCGAGATCAGCAGTCAGGCTGAGTTTTTCATTCTTCATCTCGCCCTTGCTGCGCAACGGTCCGGCCAGGGTGCCCGGCAACTCCGCGACCCAGTACGCCGGGTTGATCGCCGACAGGTCCAGCGCGGTGTCCCAGGCAATGCCGTCGGCGAATTGCAGGTTCAGGTGCCCTTCGGCCTTGCCCTGCCCGGCTTCGAGTTGAATTTGTTGCAGGTATATTTTCGTCAGGTCGCCGCTGAACGGGCTGGTCAGGCTGAACGCCCCGGCCGGGCCGTCGAGTGCGGCTTTGAAGCTGCCCAGGTATTTACCGTCGGTGTAGGAGACTTCACCGTTGAAACTGCGCAACGCCACTTCGGGCTCGTCGATCAGTGGATAGAGGCTGTGCCACGGGAAATCCAGCCAGTCGATCTTGGCATCGGCGCTCAGGCCTTTGCTCCAGTCGAGGTTGCCGGTGAGTTTCAGGCTTTGCTTGTCGTTGGCCGTGAGGTCCAATCCGGCGATCTGAGCCCCATTAGCATCGACCTTGCCTTGCAGCAGCAACGCGACCGGGCCTTTTTCCCCAGGCAACGTGGCTTTGCCGAGCAACTGGTAACCGTTTTTCAGGTTGCCATCGCCGGTGAGTTCCAGTTGGTTGAGTTGCAGGGTGTCCGGCAGATCGGCACCAGGCTTGAAGCCGTCAGCGGTGATCCGCACTTTGGCCGGCAGGTTTTCCACCAGCGGTTGCAGTTCGCCGGTCAATTGTCCGTTCAGGTAACCGCTGCTGTCGGCTTTCAGGTTCAGGGTTTTCAACAGATCGCCGTCGACCTTCAGGGCCAGCGCCCAAGGCCCGGTGCCGGGAGCTGGCAGGGTCAGTTTGCCTTCGGCCGTGAGCGGCCAGTTACCGCTGGGTTGCAGCAGACCTGAAAGATTCAGGTTCAGGTCATCCCTTTGCAAATGAACGGAATCGATCTGCAAACCGTTGGCTGTCCAATGCGCCGCCAGTTGCAGGCCTTTGAGTTCTTCGCTGCCGTTAAACAGCAGGCTGCCGACCTGGACATCGCCCAGCTCGATGGCCAAGGGCAACTTCAGATCCGGGAGACTGATCGGTCCGCTGCTTTCTTCTTCCGCGCCGGGAGGAAATTGCAGGCTGACCTGATCGGCTTTCAATTGCTCGATGCACAGGGTCATGCGCGTCAGGCACAGCGGCGACCAGGCGAAAATCACCTTGTCCAGCTCAACCCGGCTGCTGTCCTGCTGCCACAGCACATGGTCGGCACTCCACTGTCCGCCCAAACGGCCCTGGAAGTTCTCGACGGTCAAACCCGGCACAAAGCCGAGCGCCCAACGACTGCCCGTCGCCGTGCCGAGCACTGTGGCCACGGTCAAAACGACCAGCATCAGCAGCGCCAGAATCGCCAACAGCGTTATCTTCAAACCACGATTCACAGCTCAGGCCCCATGGAAAAGTGCAGTCGAATGCCGCCCTCGTCGTCCATCGCATGGGCCAGGTCGAGGCGTATCGGCCCCACCGGCGAGACCCAGCGCACGCCGATACCGACGCCGGTCTTGAGGTTCGGCAGTTCGAGGGTATTGAAGGAGTTGCCCTGATCGATGAAGGTCGCGACTCGCCATTTTTCGGCGATGGAGTACTGATACTCGACACTGCCGGCAATCATGTAGCGGCCACCGATGCGGTCGCCCTCGGAGTTTTCCGGGGACAGGCTCTGATAGTCGTAACCGCGCACGCTCTGATCGCCACCGGCGAAGAAGCGCAGCGACGGCGGCACCGATTTGTAGCCGTTGGTGGCGCTGCCGCCGACCTGTACCCGACCGAGGAAGCGGTGTTTGTCGAAGACCGTGGTCAAGCCTTTCACCAACGCGGTGCCGTAAATCAGGTTGGTGTCGGAACCCAAACCTTCCTTGGCCACTTTGGTCTCGAATCCCAGGCGATAACCGTTGTGCGGATCGATCCGGTTATCACTTTTAAGGTAGGAATAGTTGACGCCAGGCATCAGCAACGTGCTGAGCCCCGAGTCGTCGCCGAGCCTGTATTCCTCGCGCTGCCACTTGAGCGATACCACTCGCTGCCAACCGCTGGGCAGCTTGCTGTGCCACTCGGGGCCGAGGGTCAGCAGTTTGCTGAGGGAGTCCTTGTCGGCAATTTCTTCATTCTGATAGCCACCGGCGAACCGCAGCTTGTCGGTCAGCGGTGGGTCCAGGGGAATGTCGTAGAACACACCGACGTTCTGCCGAGGCGCCGAAACTTCGGTCTCCCAGCCATAGCTGTGCCCCTGAGGGCTGACCCAGTGCCGGGTCCAGTTGGCCTTGATCCGTGGGCCGACGTCGGTGGAAAAACCCAGCCCGAGGCCCATGGTCCGTGGTTTGCGGGTTTCGAGTTTGACGTCCACCGGGATCACGTCGTTCTTGGACGACGTTGGCGCTGCATCTACCCGCACGCTTTCGAAATAGCCGCTCGATTGCATGGCCTGATTGAGTTCGGCGATCAGTTCGGAGTCATAAGGCGCGCCGGCCTTGAATGGCACCATGCGCAGCAGCAGGTCTTCGTCGAACGGCGTGTCACCTTCGAAACTGACCTTGCCCAGTGAATAGCGCGGGCCGCTGTTGTAGATCAGTTCGATGTCGGCAACGCCGGCTCGCGGGTCGACCAACAATTTCTGGCTGCTGAAATAACCACTGAAAAAGCCATAGCGCGAAGCCTGATTCTGAATCAAGCGTTTGGCGTCTTCGTAATGGCCATGGTTGAGCACTGCGCCGGTTTTCAGCGCATTGCTTTTGGGTACACGGAATGATTTGAGGGAGGCGGCCGGGCCGTCGATGCGAATAGTGACGTTGCGCAAATGCACCGGCTCGCCGGGATCGATGTTCAGCACCAGGCGCGGCGTCTTGCCGCCCTTCACATCCGAGTCGATCTGCGGCTGGTAATAACCCAAGGCCTGGGCGGCCTTGCGCGCCTGTTCTTCGGCGCCACGACTGAAGCGCAGCAAGGCTTCTTCGTCTCGATCGCCGAGGCTGCCGATATAGCCCTCTATATTGGCTTTCAGTTCATCGTTGGACGGTTTGATCCGCACATCCAATTCACTTTGCGCCAGCGCCGCGCAGCTGGTAATCAGCATCAGCACACCGCTGGTAATTCTTCCTGGAAACTTCATAGGCGCGGATGCTATCACGAGCTTGGGAGCGTGATAGAGCCTGGCGTGCGGTGAAAGTTCTACCTTTATCCCGTTGCTGTTTGTAACACCTGCGGATTGGCGTGGAAAAACACGTGTTCGCGAATCGGTCCTACGGCGACCTCACCAATTTCCTCATAGCCCTGGCGCTTATAGAACTCCAGATAACGAGGATTCCCGGTATCGAGGATGACGCCCTCGGAATGCTCATCCACCGCGCACCAGTTATGCACCGCTTGCAGCAACTGTTCGCCAAAGTGTTTGCCCTGGAATTGCGGATGAACCCCCAGCAATGGCAGCAGGTGCACCGAATCGGACGGCACGCAAGCCATCACGGCATCGTGATACTCGAGATAGCGTCGGGTGCAGCGGAACCCGGTGCTGAGCACCATGCGCAGACGCCAGGCCCAACTCTCGGTGATGCCCAGGCGACGTTGCGGCGGCGCGATCAGCGCGATGCCGATCAACCGGTCGTTGACCAGCAGGCCGATGGCCGGCAAGTCCTGAAGAAAGTGTTGCTTGACCAGTTCGCGCACGGTGGCCCGGACCCGTTGCTCATAACCGGGACGCTCCGCTTCGAACAGGTAGCCGAACGTCGGCTCATGCCGGTAAGCCTGGTACAACAGCGAACGTGCTTCGCGGGAATAGCCGCTGTCGAGCATGTGAATATCGGCGATGACGGTCGAGGTTTCGGGCATAACGGTAGATCTCCCCGGGGCACAGCTCAAAATGGCGGTGCTCTTATTGGTACGAGCCTGTGGGTGGTAATACAGTTCCCCCAACAGGTATAGACCAAGGCTGGTTCTTCATCGACTGGACTGGCCTCTTCGCGGGCAAGCCACGCTCCCACAGGTTTTTTGGCGTACACAAAATTTTTGTTCGCTGGAGAACCCTGTGGGAGCGGGCTTGCCCGCGAAGAGGTCCTCACTGCCAATATAGATCTGACAGAACACAGTGAATCCCCTCACCCCAACACTGGCCCCATTCCTACATGTCAGCTAGCATCGCCCTTTTACCAGGACTGCCGACCATGAAGATCGTCTCCTTCAACATCAACGGGCTGCGCGCTCGCCCTCATCAGCTGGCGGCGCTGATCGAAAAGCATCAGCCCGATGTGATCGGACTGCAGGAAACCAAGGTTCACGACGACCAGTTCCCGCTGGCCGAGGTTCAGGCGCTGGGCTATCACGTGTATTTCCACGGTCAAAAAGGTCACTACGGCGTGGCCCTGCTCTCGCGTCAGGAACCCATCGCGCTGCACAAAGGTTTCGTCACCGATGAAGAAGACGCTCAGCGCCGCTTCATCTGGGGCACGTTCGCCGACGCCAATGGCGTGCCAGTGACCATCATGAACGGCTATTTCCCACAGGGCGAAAGCCGCGATCACCCCACCAAGTTCCCGGCCAAGGAACGCTTTTACAGCGATCTGCAACAATTGCTGGAAAGCCAGTTCAGCAACGATCAGCCGCTGGTGGTGATGGGCGACGTGAACATTTCCCCAGAAGACTGCGACATCGGTATCGGCCCGGACAACATGAAACGCTGGCTGAAAACCGGCAAATGCAGCTTCCTGCCGGAAGAACGCGAGTGGATGGCCCGCTTGAAGAACTGGGGCCTGGTGGACAGCTTCCGCCACTTGAACCCGGAGGTGGCCGACCGTTTCAGCTGGTTCGACTACCGTAGCCGCGGTTTTGAGGATGAGCCCAAGCGTGGGCTGCGGATTGACTTGATCATGGCGTCCCACGGGTTGTTGCCACGGGTCAAGGATGCAGGTGTGGATTACGAATTGCGCGGGATGGAAAAGCCGTCGGATCATGCGCCGATCTGGCTTGAATTGAGCTGATCTCTGCCTTTCGACATAGCTCACCTGTGGGAGCGGGCTTGCTCGCGAAGGCGTCGTGTCAGTCAACATCAATGTTGAATGATAAACCGCCTTCGCGAGCAAGCCCGCTCCCACATTGAGCAACTGTCATCTTTCAGAAACCTTACTGACTTATTCTCCCGGCACTTCCTTTGGCTTGTAAGGTGCTGGCATGACGCTGCGCGTGTTGTTCCTGTTGATGCTGTGTGCCTGGCTGCCGCTGGCGGCGTCGGCTGGCGCGTTGCCGACCCCCGAGGCTGCCCCGGTGCTGCGCATCCAGGGTTCCAACACCATCGGCGCGGCATTGGGCCCGGCGCTGGTTGAGGGGTTGATGCGCGAACAGGGCCTGCTGAAGATTCACAGCGAAGCCCCGGACACAGCCAACGAGCTGCGCGTCATCGGCGAAACCGTTCAGGGCCGCCGGGTCGCGGTGGACATTGCGGCCCACGGTTCCAGCACCGGTTTCACCGCCCTGAAAACCACCACCGCCGACCTCGCCGCCTCCTCGCGCCCGATCAAGGACAGCGAACGGGCAGACCTTGCACGCTTGGGCGACTTTAAAAGCGTCGGCGCCGAGCAGGTCATCGCCATCGATGGCCTGGCGATCATTCTTCATCCGCAAAATCCATTGCATGAACTGAACACCGAACAATTGGCGCGAATCTTCAGCGGCGAGGCAAAAACCTGGGAAGAACTAGGCGGCAGCGGTGGGACGATTCATCTCTATGCGCGGGATGACCAATCGGGCACCTACGACACGTTCAAGGAATTGGTCCTCAGCCGTCGTGGGAAAACCCTGAGCAGCGCTGCGAAACGGTTCGAATCCAGCGAGCAATTGTCCGACGCGGTCAGCCTGGACCCGCAAGGTATTGGCTTCATCGGCCTGCCTTACGTGCGTCAGGCCAAAGCCGTGGCGATTGCCGACGGCCAATCCCAAGCCATGTTGCCGCTCAACAGCCTGATTGCCACGGAAGACTATCCGCTGTCCCGTCGGCTGTTCTTTTACCTGCCGCCCAATGGGAAAAACCCTTGGGCCGACGCATTGGTGGCGTTCGCCCAAAGCAGCAAGGGCCAGGCGATTGTCGCGGCCAATGGTTTTATCGCCCAGACCGTCCAGGCCATGACGGTCACGCCGAATGCATTGATGCCGGAGGGTTATCAGGCGCTCAGCCGTCACGCCCAGCGCCTGACCGTGAATTTCCGTTTCGAAGAAGGCAGTGCGACGCTGGACAACAAGGCCCGGCAGGACCTGTGGCGGGTGCTCGACTATATAAAGCAGCGTGACAAGACCAATCGCCAGGTGACGCTGGTGGGGTTTGGCGACGCCAAAAGTGATCCGGCGCGGGCCGATCTGCTGTCGAAACTGCGCGCCATGGCGGTGCGGCGGGAACTGGTGAAAAGCGGCGTGGTGTTTCGCGAGATTCGTGGTTTTGGCGCCGAGATGCCGGTGGCGGCCAATAGCGCGGATGAGGGGCGAATCAAGAATCGGCGGGTTGAGGTGTGGGTGTATTGAGACCCGCCCGATTCAGGCCGACCACACTGTGATCAGTGGATTGACCAGTGTGCAGGGGGATTATCTGTGACTGGGGGATTTATCTGTGACTGGGGGATTTATCTGTGGCGAGGGGATTTATCCCCGTTGGGTGGCGCAGCCACCCCATTCCAGTCACCGATGCTTCTCAGGAAGACCGCGTCAACCGGATTGACGACTGCTTCGCAGCCGAACGGGATGGTGCGGCATTCCGATAAATCCCCTCACCACAGGTTTTTAGTTGCCTCAGGATTTGCAATCAGCCAAGCAGTTTCTGCAACTGCGCCGTGGTGTCCACTGCGCCCATGGTCTTGGCGGCATCCAGCGCAGAGACGCCATTGGCGTCCTTGGCTTTCGGGTCGGCGCCTTTGCTGATCAGGTAGTCGACGATTTCCACGCGATTGAACATCGCCGCCATCATCAGCGCAGTGCGACCGTCGAAGGACGAACCTTCCACTTGCGCGCCGCCTTCAACCAGTGCCTTGACCACCGCCAGATCACCCTTGAACGCCGCGCCGGCAATCGGGCTCTGGCCATTGTCGTTGCGGATTTCCGGGTCGGCCTTGTGCTCGAGCAGGACTTTTACCGTCTCCACGTGGCCGTGGTAAGCGGCCAGCATCAGCAAGGTGTCACCCTTGTGGTTACGCAGGTTCGGCGGCAGGCCCTTGGTCAACAGCGCGGCCATCATGGCCGCATCGCCCTCACGCGCCTTGTTGAATACCTGTTCGGCAAATTCAGCGGCTTCTGCGGGGGTCATCTGGCGGCTTTGGTCTGACATTGGGCACTCCACGTTCTGTTATTCGCAAAGCCGACAGTTTCCCGAGCAGCCCCGAGGCTGTCACTTCTTTTTTCTCATGGACAGCCATAGCCACATTCAATAGCGCTGCATTCAATAACGAAAAGCGCCGCCGTGAATATCCGCCAGCAACTGCGCAGTGACCTGCACGTAAGTCTGGGTCCCTGGCAGCCAGGCATAGATCGGATCGTCGCCGGTTTTGCCGGGGTCGAAGGCTTCATCCTTAAGCCGGGTCTTCTGATATTTGAAGGTGCCCGTGGTCTCCATTTTCACCTTCACCCGCAGGAACAACGGCACCGCATAGGCGGGCATTTGCTCACGGGCGAACGCCAGCAGTTCACTGAAATCCAGGGTCGCCAGGGACTCGGCTGGCGTAATCGCCGCCATCCCGGCACGCCCGTTGGTGTTGCGGATTTCCACGCCGTAGGCCACGGCTTCGGAAATATTCGGGTGTTGCAAAAGGATGTTCTCGACCTCGGTGGTCGAAACGTTTTCGCCCTTCCAGCGGTAGGTATCGCCCAAACGGTCAACAAACTGCGCGTGACCGAAACCGATGTTGCGCAGCAGGTCACCGGTATTGAAATAACGGTCGCCCTTCTCGAACACGTCGTGCAGCACAACCTTTTCGGTCTTCTGCGGATCGGTGTAGCCATCCAGCGGTGCCTTGTCGTCGATCTTTGCCAGCAACAGCCCCTGCTCGCCTTTGGCGACTTTGCGCATGAAGCCCTTGGCATCCCGAATCGGCGCACCGCTGTCGTGGTCGTACGCCGCCAACTCCCATGACATCAGGGAAAAACCGACGGTGTTGTCAAAGTTGAGGATGTTGGTGAAACCGATGTTGCCATCGCTGGCGGCGTACAGCTCACAGATATGATTCACCCCGAATCGCGTCTTGAACTCGCCCCACGCGCCGGGGCGCAGGCCATTGCCGATCATCTTCGTCACCCGGTGCTGGCTGTCGCCGACGCTGGGCGGTTGATCCACCAGGTAGCGACACAGTTCGCCGACGTATCCGAGGGTGGTCGCGCGGTACTTGCGCACATCGTTCCAGAATTGGCTGGCGCTGAACTTGCGGCGAATGGCAAAGCCCGAGGCGCCACTGATCGCCGAGCCCCAGCACACGCACAGCCCGGTGGCGTGATAGAGCGGCAAGGTGCAATAGACGACATCCTCCGGGCGCATGTCCAGGGCGATCAGCCCGAAGCTCGCGGAGCTGCGCATCCAGCGGCCGTGCTTGAACACCCCGGCCTTGGGCAAGCCGGTGGTGCCCGAGGTGTAGATATAGAAACAAGGGTCGTCGAAAAAAACCTGCTGACCGCTGGCGGGGTTGGCGCTGGAGCTGTCGGCACTGGCGGTCATCAGGTTGATGAACCCGTCGGGCGCAATGCCCGGATGGCTGAAGGTGTCTCGATCAGCGACGAACCAGATGCGCGCCGCGTCGATCGACACCCGTTCGCGAACCGCCGAAAACGCCGGCACCAGCTCTTCTCCGACAATGATCGCCGCGGGTGCCACCAGGTTCAGGCTGTGAGCCAGGGTATCGCGGGTCTGCGAAGTATTGAGCAACGCACTGATCGCGCCAACCTTGGCCACCGCCAGGATCGTCACCAGCAGTTCCGGGCGATTCTCGATAAAGACCGCCACGACATCGCCCTTGCGGATGCCTTGGGCAATCAAATGATGGGCAATGCGATTCGCCCACTGGTTGACCTGAAAATACGTCAGCGCCACCTCGCCCTGCAGCAATGCCGGGCCATCGGGATTGCGCAATGTCGCGTGCTCAAAGCTCCAGCCCAGGCCACACGGTTGGGTCGGGTCCTTGACGTCGGCGGCTTTCATGCCTTTCACCACGCGAGGAATGGCTTTGGCAATGGAAGGTAGCTTGCGGAGCATCATGCCCCAGGTAATCGTGTCGTTCGGCGTGCGGCTCATGGTTGCTCCCGGTCGATCTTTTTATTGTTCGGGCGGCGTTGATTGAGGCCGAAAATACGTCAGCGGTTCCTGAGCTGTACACGCGGTTTTTGAAATGATTTGTATCCACGTCTGCGGCATTCGAAATGCGTGAGCTTACGCGGGGCAATTGGTTCCATCGAATCGATGTCGACCACGCAAAATGCAGGATGCACGATGGCCATTCATGCAGATTGCACGAAAGTGCAAAAACACTGAAAAGATAACTAATTGATATATAAGGATTTTTAAAAAATCAGGTGCTGGCACAATCACTGCAACTACCTCTGCATGCTTGCCATTCAAGAGCTAACGGAGCTGATAGACATGAACCTGATCCAAGAAAAATTTTCGTCCCTGTTCTCCAACTTCGAAGTGACCACCCAGCCACGTCCTGATGGTGGCATTCTGCTGACCTTGAGCAGCACCGACGGCAAAGTCTTCAAACGCTCGATTTCCTACCAGCAATTGCATGCAGGTGATCAGCTGTCCTGGGTGATCAGTGCCATACGCCGTGACATCGCCGAACAGGCCAGCGAACTGCCGCAGATTTCCATGCTGCAAAGCCAACAGCGGTTTGCCCTGCCGACGTATCACTCGGTTTAAACCGTTCCAGAGCTGTAAACAAACAGGCCGTGAGCGCTTTCGCTTCACGGCCTGTTTTGTTTCTGACGGTACGCAATTCCCTGTGGGAGCGGGCTTGCTCGCGAAAGCGGTGTATCAGACAGCATCAATGTTGAATGTTAAACCGCTTTCGCG
>NZ_JAHBDP010000119.1:0-24179 GCF_019956495.1 Pseudomonas sp. BF-B-26
GTGTCAGTCGACATCATTGTTGAATGACACTCCCTCTTCGCGAGCAAGCCCGCTCCCACACTGACAGGTATTCATCCATGCGCAGTTTTTTCCACCCCGAACAATTGCTTCACCATCCACGCAGCTACTACTCCCGCGGGCAGATGCGCACGCCGCAGGAAGTGCCCGAACGCGCTCAGCGATTGGTGCAGGCCTCTCATTCGCTGGGCTTCAAAGTCGAGCAACCGGTCGATGCCGGACTCGATCCGCTGCTGGCGGTCCACGGCGCGCCATACCTGACGTTTTTGCAGGAAGCGCATCAGCGCTGGAAGGAAATTCCCGAGGATTGGGGCGACGAGGTGATGTCGAACATCTTCGTCCGCGAGCCCAACGCCCTACGCGGGATTCTCGCCCAGGCCGCGCGCTATCTGGCCGATGGCAGTTGCCCGGTGGGTGAGCTGACCTGGCGTTCGGCCTATTGGTCGGCGCAAAGCGCCATTGCCGGCGCTCAGGCGTTGCTCGATGGCGAGCCGGCCGCTTACGCCTTATGCCGTCCACCTGGTCACCACGCCCGGGCCGAGGCGGCCGGGGGTTTCTGCTATGTGAACAATGCGGCGGTGGCCGCGCAGGTATTACGTGCCGGTTTTGAGCGCGTCGCGGTGCTCGACACCGACATGCACCACGGTCAGGGGATTCAGGAGATTTTCTACGACCGCGATGACGTGCTCTACGTCTCGGTGCATGGCGATCCGACCAACTTCTATCCGGGGGTTGCCGGGTTCGCTGACGAGCGTGGTGTCGGGAAGGGTGAGGGCTTCAATCTCAACTTGCCGATGGCGCATGGTGCCAGTGAGGCGGACTTCCTGGGGCAATTGGACGTGGCATTGGCGGCGGTGAAAGACTTCGGCGCCGAGGTGCTGGTGTTGTCCTTGGGGTTCGATATTTTCGAGCTGGATCCGCAGAGCAAAGTGGCGGTGACCCGTGAAGGGTTTGCGCGGCTGGGCGAGCGGATTCGCAGCCTTGGGTTGCCGTGCCTGATTGTGCAGGAGGGCGGGTATCACCTGGAGAGTCTGGAGGATAATGCGCGGGCGTTTTTTGTGAATGCCGAGGTGTGGCAGCTCTGAGCCTTGGGTTGTCTGAAATACCGTAATCGCGAGCAGGCTCGCTCCCACAGGTTTGGCGTCGTTCACAAATCTGCGGTTCAACCGGGTCAACTGTGGGAGCGGGCTTGCTCGCGAAGAACGATGACTCGGTCCACCTGACGGAACACAAGCGCTGTAAGGCACTTGCCATCGCCCTGACGTTAACGTAAAGATTGCGGCAGGGCGCTGATCTTGAAAAAGCGCAGGGCGGACCGATCCGGAGCGCTTGATGACACTAATAAAAACAACTCCTCCCAAGCTGCACCGCGAAGCCCGGCTGGCCCGGGAAAAACTCCATCTCGAGGGCGAAGTCCCCGATGGCGTGTTGCGGGCGGAAATCGATGCGTCGTGGCGGCGTAGCCTCAGCCATGGCGTGCATTTCAATGCCAAGCACGAGCTGGCGCTGGAATCGAGCGCGAGCCTCGACGTGCTGTTGGCGAGCAATCGGCTGCTGATCGATGCGGCATTGCCGGCCATCGATTACCTGGCCGAACGTCAGGGCAAGGAAGGGCTGATCATCCTCGCCAATTCCGACGCCACCATTCTCGCTGTCGAAGGCCGCGCCGATCGCCTCAAGGGCAGCGGCCTGCAAGACATCACCCTCGGCGCCTGCTGGAGCGAAGCCGCTCGCGGCACCAACGCGCTGGGCACCGCACTGGTAGAAGCCCGGCCAACGATGATCGATTGCGGCGAACATTACCTCGATCGCCTGACCGATTTCTCTTGCACCTCGGTGCCGATCCATTGCCCGCAGGGCGACATCCTTGGCGTACTCGACCTGACCCGCGAAGGTCCGCTTGGCCGCGTTCACGACAGCACCGCGTTGCTGGCCATGGCCGTCAGCCAGATCGAAAGCCGGGTGTTCAACGCCAGTTATCCGGACGAGATCGTCCTGGCTTTCCATAGCCGTCGGCAATACCTCGAATCCCCTTGGCAGGGTCTGTTGGCGGTGAGCCTTGGCGGGCAGATTCTCGCGGTCAGCGCCCAGGCCTGTCAGTTGCTCCACGCCGAGCGCTCGGCGCTGGTCGGTCGACGCTGTGAAGAGTTTCTGGGTGTCGATGGCCTGCAACTTCTGTCGCGTCTGCATCAGGGCGGTGTCGGCAGTCTGCAAACGGCCAAAGGCGAGTTCTTCTACAAAACCCTGCGTGCGCCGCAGCGTTCGATCAACGTCAGCACGCCACCGCGCAGCCCAGCGAAAACCACCAAAGCACCACCGGATCTCGAATCCCTGGCCGGCAGCAATGTCCGTTATGCCCGAGCCTTGCGCATGGCCCGTCAAGGCCTGGCCAATGAGCTGCCAGTGTTGCTGCTGGGCGAAACCGGCACCGGTAAGGAAGTCATCGCCCGCGCCCTGCACATGGCCGGCACCCGCTGCGACAAACCCTTCGTCGCGGTGAACTGCGCGGCGATTCCCGAAGGCCTGATCGAGTCGGAATTGTTCGGCTACCGCGAAGGCGCGTTCACCGGCTCGCGTCGCGGTGGGATGATCGGTCGGCTGCAACAGGCCCATGGCGGCACCTTGTTTCTCGATGAAATCGGCGACATGCCGCTGGCCTTGCAGGCCCGCCTGCTGCGGGTGTTGCAGGACCGCAAAGTGGCACCGTTGGGCGCCGGCGAAGAGCAAGACATCGACGTCGCACTGATCTGCGCCACCCACCGCGACCTCAAGCGACTGGTCGAAGACAAGCACTTCCGGGAGGACCTGTTTTATCGGGTCAACGGCATCAGCGTGATGCTCCCGGCCTTGCGCGAACGTGAAGATTTCAGCGGCCTGGTCACTCGACTGCTGGCCAAACTGGATGCGCCGACGATGGTCCTGCATGACGATTTGAACCGCTTGCTCGGCGGCTATCACTGGCCGGGCAACATCCGCCAACTGGAAATGGTCTTGCGCACGGCACTGGCCATGCGCGAGCCGGGGGACACCGTACTCACCCTCGACCACTTGCCCGACAGCATGCTTGACGAGTTGAGCGCCACCGAACGCCCTCAGGCCGGCAGCATTCGTGAAAATGAACTGGAGCTGATTCGCCAGTCCCTGGACACTCACCAGGGCAACGTCTCGGCCGCCGCCGATGCCTTGGGCATCAGCCGCGCGACCTTGTATCGCAAGCTCAAACAGTTGCGCTCGTGATGCAGCGCTTGATCGTTCGGCTGATCGACAGCCAAAACCCCGAAGCCCTGCAAGCGGCGTTGCGCTGGCTCTACAGCTTCGTACGGCCCCATCGTCTGGCGATTGCCGGGCTGCTCGGGTTATCGGTCTGCGCCTCGTTGCTGGTGCTGGTCCAGCCTTGGCTGACCAAGCTGCTGATCGACGATGGCCTGCTGGCGCGCAACTTTCCGATGCTGGTGCTGATCGCCGGGTTGATGATCGTGGCCGGGCTGCTCGGAACGGGGCTGTCGGGGATCAACCGTTACCTGCACACGCGGCTGTCCGGGCGGATTCTGTTTGCCCTGCGCGACGACCTCTATCGACATCTGCAAACCCTCTCGCCGAGTTTCTACGGACAGCGCCGAATCGGTGACCTGATGTCGCGCCTCGATGGCGACGTCGCGGAGATCCAGCGTTTTGCCGTGGACTCGTTGTTCTCGGCGGTGTCGAGCGTGATCGGTCTGGTCTGCGCCGTGGCGATGCTGCTGACCCTGTCGTGGAAACTCTCGCTGCTGGCGCTGGTGCTGATTCCCCTCGACGTACTTTGGCTGCGCTGGATGCGGCGCAAGGTCGAGCGCGATGTGCGGCAATTGCGCGAGCGCTCGGCGGACATGTCCTCGTTCATGGTCGAGACCTTGCCAGTGATGAAATTCATCCAGTCCGCCGGCCAGCAACAGCGTGAATCGCGGCGCCTGGAGACGTTGGGCCAAGGCTACATGAGCCAGTTGTTGCGCCTGCAAGTCACCGAGTTTTTCACCCAGGCGGTGCCGGGCACACTGACCTCTCTGTCCCGTGCCTGCGCGTTCCTGATCGGCGGATATTGGGTGGTGCAGGGGACCTGGCAACTGGGCGCACTGATCGCGTTTTCCACCTATCTGGGCATGGCCGTCGGACCGGTACAGAGCCTGCTTGGGCTCTATGTCGCGGTCCAGCGAATGACCGTCAGCCTCGGACGTGTGATGGAATTGCGCGGTGAAGAGCCGACCGTTCTCACACCGGTTACGCCGCAACCGATGCCGACTTCCGGCGAGCTGCGTTTCGACGATGTGCACTTCAGCCATCCCGGTCGCCCGACGACTTTGCGCGGGATCGAAGCGCGAATTCCCTATGGTTTGAAAGTCGCCCTGAGCGGCGGCTCCGGGGTCGGTAAATCGACCCTGATCGACCTGCTGCAACGGCACCACGATCCGCAGTCCGGCCGGGTGTTGCTGGGAGAGGTTGATCTGCGCGAACTGGACCTGTTCCAGCTGCGTCGGCGGATTGCGGTGGTCAGTCAGGACATCGTGCTGTTTCGCGGCAGCCTCGCCGACAACCTCGCCTATGCAGTGCCGGACGCCAGCCGTGAAGCGATTGCCGAAGTGGCGCGGCTGGCGCAACTCGACAGTCTGATCGAGTCTTTGCCCGAAGGCCTCGACAGCCCGTTGGGTGAACGCGGTCAGCAGTTGTCCGGCGGGCAGAAACAGCGTATCGCCATCGCCCGGGCGCTGTTGCAGGATCCGTTGATTCTGGTGCTGGACGAAGCGACCTCGGCGGTGGATGAAGCCACAGAACGTGAAGTCATCGAAGCCATCGATCGACTGTTTGCCGGGCGTACGCGGATCCTCATCAGCCACCGTCCTTCAACCTTGGCCGATGCCGATTTGCGTTTCGAATTGCTCGACGGCGTACTCACTTCAAAAACGGTGCTGCATGAAGCCTGAGCTGCGGATTGGCGTGGTGGACAGCGGTCACTCGGCGGCACAGCGGGTGCAAGTGGTCGCCGGGCGGCGCTTCTCGTTGCTGGCGGATGGCCTGGCCGAAAGCGACTTGCGCGACGATCCGTTGGGTCACGGCAGCGCGGTGATCGAGGCCATCGGTCGACGGGCGCCGTCGGCGGTATTTTGCGTGGCTCAGGTGTTCGACCAGCGTGGGGTCACCAGCGCGTTGCAGATCGCTACGGCGATTGACTGGCTGGTGGCGCAGGACGTTCGGCTGATCAATTTGAGCCTTGGTTTGCGTCAGGATCGCAGCCTGTTGCGTGAAGCCTGTGCCGCGGCGGTAGCGCGAGGTATTTTGCTCTGTGCGTCCAGTCCGGCTCAGGGCGAGGGCGTGTTTCCGGCGAATTATCCACAGGTGCTGCGAGTCACTGGTGATGCCCGTTGCGCCGAACAGGAATGGTCGTGGCTCAACAGCGCTCAAGCGGATTTCGCCGCGTGCGTGCATGGCACCTATCCGGGGCAGTCCGGCGCCAGCCTCGGCTGTGCGGCGTTGAGCGGGCACATTGCAGGTTTCCTGGTGGCGCATCCCGAGGCGAGCAACGAACAGGTCATCTTGTGGCTGCGAGAAAACGCCCGCTATCGCGGCCCTGAACGGCGCTTCGGAGCATGATTTTGATTCTTGGCGCAGGGCCCGCGGGAGCGGCGGTTGCCTTGGGTTTGCGTCGGCTCGGTTATCCCGTAACGCTGGTCAGCGAATGGCGGCGATTTGCGGCGCTGGAAGGCGTTTCCATTCGGGTGCTGGAGGCCTTGCGTGGCGCGGGGCTTCATCAGGCGCTGGCGGATGCGGCGCTGCCGTCCCAAAGACAGGTGTCATGGAACGGCCAGCAGCATGCGCAGAACATCGAATTTTTACTGGATCGCCCGAGCTTTGATCGAGGCTTGCGCGAGGATCTGCGCCTGGCGGGCGTTGAGCTGATCGAAGGCCGTGTGCTGACGGTTCAGCCATCGGCTTCGGGGCATCGGATCGAGGTCGAAGGGCGCGAGGCGCTGCTGGCGGATTTTCTGGTTGAGGCGCGCGGGCGTCAGGCGCCAGCGCTTGGCAAAGGCCTGCGCGGACCGGAGACGGTCAGCCTGCTCAATCGCTGGCAAGGCACGCCGGGCAGCACCGCCAGCGCGGTGGAAAGTCTTGAGGACGGCTGGGCCTGGATGGCTCGGCGAGCTGACGGTCAGTGTTATTGGCAATGGACCGTGGACGTGGCCAGCGCTGAATTGCCGGGCAAGGCGCAGTTACTCGATTACTGTCGGCAGCGGCGCCAAGATTCGGCGTTGGCCCGGGCGTTTTTCGGTGTCGAGCCTGAGGTCGATCTACAGCTGCATGCCCGCAGCAGCACGGCGATTTTGTGCCCGCAGGTGTGTGGCGATCACTGGATTCGGGTAGGGGATGCGGCGATGGCGGTGGATCCGCTGTCGGGCAATGGGATTTTTCAGTCCTTGTCCTCGGCGTTACAGGCGCCGACGGTGATCAACACGTTGTTGCGTAAACCCGAGCGAGCGGCGCTGGCTCAGCGCTTTCATCAGCAACGGGTGGAGCAGTTGTTTTTGCGTTTTGCGCGGATCGGGCGGGATTTTTATGCCGATGAGCAGCGTTGGATGCAGCAGCCATTCTGGCTTGCACGGCGGCAGTGGCCGGATGCTGAAGTGGCGCATGCCGAGGCGGATTTTTCCTCACTGAGGATTGAGCGTGCGCCGGTGTTGAAAGATGGTTTTGTGGATGAAGCCGAGGTGGTGATCACGGCGGATCAGCCGCTGGGGATCTGGCATGTGCAAGGGGTTGAGTTGGCGCCGTTGGTGCGGCGGTTGCGGACCGAACCGGCCGAGCAGGCGTTGTCCGGGTTGACGGTGGAGCAGGGACGGGTGGTCCGCAGTTGGTTACTGTCGCAAGGCTTCAAACCCTGAGATTGGGGCGACGGGGCTGGCCCCTTCGCGAGCAAGCCCGCTCCCACAGTGATTGGTGTGTGCCGCAGAGGGTAGCTTCACCATAAAACCCTGTGGGAGCGGGCTTGCCCGCGAAGGCGGCCTGGAGGGCGCCGCAATTACAACTTGATCAACACCGACTTCAACTCGGTGTAATGCTCAATCGCCGCATACCCCATCTCGCGCCCCACCCCGGACATCTTGTACCCACCAAACGGTAACGCCGGGTCCAGCGCGCTGTGGCAGTTGACCCACACCGAACCGGACTTGATCCGCGGAATCATCCGGTGCACCGCCGCCAGATCGTTCGACCAGATACTCGCCCCAAGCCCATACGGACTGTCATTGGCCATGCGCAACGCATCGGCTTCATCCTCGAACGGAATCGCCACCAGCACCGGCCCGAAGATCTCTTCCTGCACTAATGAGTGCTTCTGATCGACATCCACGATAACCGTCGGTTTAACGAAGAACCCCGGCCCGAACTGCTCACCACCACAGGCGATCGTCGCGCCACTTTCCCGGCCCTTTTCGATGTACCCGTAAACCCGCTCCTGCTGACGCGCCGAGATCAGCGGGCCCATTTCCACTGTTGGGTCCAGGCCATTACCCAGTTTCATGGCATTGGCGATGTCGGCGATGTCCGCCACCACATTGTCGAAATGCTTACGCTGCACATACAGCCTGGAGCCTGCGCAGCACACTTGGCCCTGATTGAAGAAAATCGCGCTGGCGGCACCGGCAGCGGCGGACTTCAGGTCGGCGTCGGCCATGACGATGGTCGGCGATTTGCCGCCCAGTTCCAGGGTCACCCGGGTCATGGAATCCATGGCGATCTTGCCGATCTGCTTGCCCACGGCGGTGGAGCCGGTGAAGGTCAGCTTATCCACCAGCGGATTGTGGGTCAGGGCGGAACCAGCAGTGATGCCGGTGCCGGTGACCACGTTGAACACGCCTTCGGGGTAACCGGCTTCCAGCACCAGCTCGGCGAGTTTCAGCGCGGTCAGCGGGGTTTCGTCGGCGGGTTTGAGCACCACGGTGCAACCGGTGGCCAGGGCCGGGCCGAGTTTCCAGCAGGCCAGCAGCAGCGGGAAGTTCCAGGCGACGATGGCGCCGACCACGCCCACCGCTTCACGGCGAATGAAACTGTGGAATTGATCGTTGGGCATCAACGGCAACGACACTTCAACGCTGGAACCTTCGATCTTGGTCGCCCAACCGGCCATGTAGCGCAGGAAGTCGATGGACAGTTGCACGTCCATCACCTGGGCCACCGCCGCACTTTTGCCGTTGTTCAGGCATTCCAGTTGCGCCAGCAGTTCGGCGTCGCGTTCCATCAGGTCGGCGAGTTTCCACAGCAGGTTCTGCCGCTCCCGAGGTCGGGTGCGGGTCCAGGCCGAATCATCGAAGGCCTGACGGGCGGCGAGCACGGCGCGGTCGACATCCGCAGGCGTGGCCCGCGGCACTACGCACAGCACTTCGCCGGTGGCCGGGTTGTGCAGGGGCATGGTCTGGCCGTCGGCGGCCTCGACCCAGTCGCCGCCGATGAGCATGCGTGGGGCGCGCTGGATGAACGCCGAGGTGGCGGGAAGCAGATAAGGGAGCGACATGGCGAGGCCTCTTGTTGTTCGTGAGAACAGGGCTTTCGCAATGGCTGTGCCAAGTGCCCGCAAAGGCAGGACCACCCTTGATCGGCGGGGTTTTGGGGCATTCAAGGGAATCGCTGGTGCTGTGAGATTGTTGCAAATTGCGACAGCTATGAGACGACGAGCAACCGGGTGAAGACCTTGAGGCACCCATTATTGAGGGCTAGACTTTTCTGGATCGGTGGGTGAAATGAGGGACCGTTCATCCGGCAATACATCTGGCGTGAGGGAGGTAACGATGTTCCTTTCAACCCTGGAAATTCAAAACATCATTGAACACAGTTTTCTGCCGTCCGTTTGTACTTGCACCATGGCGGCGGACCAGTCGCTGACGATTCGGGTCTGCGACTGCATGACCGGCAAAGTGGATATAGTGGCCACCCACGTTCCTCTCTGGACACTGGACAGTCCCCATGCGATCGCGTCGCTGGTGGCGGACATGCAGCACGAGATCGACGTACACAAAAGCGTTTCCCCCACCTATGACATCTGAACCGGCGTCACGCCGCACCGTTGGAAGACGGTGCGGCCCGCGCCGATTGTTCAGGCTGCAAACTTGCGGGAAATTTCCTCGAACGTGTCGCCATCCACGGCAGCCAACAGCTTTCTGTCGTCCTTGAGCGTCGCCAGAAAGGTCACTTCGGTTTCCTTGCCGGCCAGCATGAATCCGGCAATTGCGCCGATGGGCCCCAACAGCATGGCCCCCGCCACGCCAAAGCCGATGGCATCCTTGATGTTGTTGATCGAATCCTCGTTGGCCACTTCCATGCTCTTGAACGATGAGAGCGGGAGGGTAATGCCGGGCCATGGGTGAAGCGACGTTCTGAGGGTGAAAACGCCGTCTCTGTATTCTCCATCACCCTGCAGAAAGTCCCCCGCCAGGACAGTGATGCTTGCCATGTTTTTATCCCCTGGTGGCAATCGGTGAACAACCATTTCGCGCTTGCAGGGGAGCGACGTCAATCGTCGGCCGATGAGCTGTTCCGGTCAGGCCATCTATGCTTGTCTCAGACTGCAACACCTGTCGCGATATTAGACGCAGGTGATCTTGTTCAGCGCTGTCGCAACGTATTGATTTTCTCGTAACTCATTGATTAAAAAGATAATCGCCAAGCTGGCACGCTCCGTGTATTGCTCATTGCAGACGTTTCTCTTGCCTCCGTCAGCGGTGCGCCGCCGACGGCAGAAACCATAAAAACGATAAGCCACAAAAATAAGAAAGCACCGTGCGAGGTTCGACGTTGATGAAGAGAAAACTCCGATCAGGCCTGAGTGCCAGTCTGCTGGCCCTGGCCGCTTGTGTGGCGCTGCATTCGCCTTACAGCCTGGCAGCCCGCGACGCTCAGACCATCCTCAAGGAAACTTGTCAGGGCTGTCATACCCCTGAAGCCGATAGCGCCCTGAGCCGCATCAGTCACCAGCGTAAAACGCCGGAAGGCTGGCTGATGAGCATCGCCCGCATGCAAACCATGCACGGTTTGCAGATCAGCGATGACGATCGCCGCACCCTGGTCAAATACCTGGCCGACACCCAGGGCCTGGCCCCAAGCGAGACCGATGGCGTGCGTTATGCGCTGGAGCGTCGACTCAATACTGTCGAGAAGTTCGACGACCAGACCAGCCAGATGTGCGGCCGCTGCCACTCCGGTGCGCGGGTCGCGCTGCAACGGCGTCCGGCCCAGGAATGGGAGCGTCTGGTGAACTTCCACCTCGGCCAATGGCCGTCCCTGGAATACCAGGCGCTGGCTCGCGACCGCGACTGGTTCGACCTTGCTCGAAAAGACATGGTGCCGCTGCTGGCCAAACGTTATCCGCTGGACAACCCGGCCTGGAAAAAATGGCTGAGCACCGCGCCAAAAGCCGAAGCGCTGGTGGGCGACTGGAGCTTCAGCGGCCACTTGCCGGGCAAGGGTGAATTGGCCGGCGTGATGAGCGTCACGGCCGATGGCAGCGACACGTTCAAGGTCAGCGTCAAAGGCCAATACGCCGACGGCAGCCCATTCAATGGCGACGGCAGTGCGATTCTCTACACCGGCTACGAATGGCGCGGCAACGTGACCATCGACGGCGTAACCATGCGCCAGGTGTTCGCCGCCCAAGGCAATGCCATGCAGGGCCGGATGTTCGAGGCCGAGCACGATGAGCGGGGCCTGGACTTCGTCGCAGCCAAGCAGGGCAGCAGCCGTTTGCTGGCGGTGCAGCCGGGTTATCTGAAGGCTGGCGCTGAAACTGAAGTGACCCTTGTCGGCAGCGGTCTCACCGGCAAACCGAACTTTGGCAAAGGCGTGGAAGTGGTCGAAGTCATCGAGCAGAGCCCGGAGCGCATCAAGGTCAAACTCAAGGCCGCCGCCAATGCGCAACCGGGTCTGCGCAATGTCACCGTCGGCACGCTGAAAGGCCCGACCCTGTCGGTCTACAGCAAAATCGCCGAAGTCAAAGTCGTGCCCGAGTTCTCGGTGGCGCGGATCGGCGAGGGCGGTGGTTCGACACCGAAAGTCCAGGGCCGTTTTGATGCCGAAGCCTGGGGCAAGGGCACCGACGGCAAGCCGTATCGCATCGGCGTGTTCCCGGCGCAGTGGTCGGTCGAAGCGTTCGACGACCGCGCCAAGGAAGACGAGGACGTCAAGTTCGCCGGCACCATGCAGGCTGACAGCGGCGTGTTCACACCGGGCGATGCCGGGCCAAACCCGCAGCGCAAAATGTCCACCAACAATGCCGGCAACCTCAAGGTGATCGCCGCCGTCGACGATGCAGGGAAATCCCTGAGCGGCGAAGGCCACATGATCGTCACTGTGCAACGCTGGAACAATCCACCCATTCCATGAGTTGGCCGATCCCATCGGATTTCAGACACTTTTCGGAATGACCGCAGGCCCCGTAGAACGGGGTTTGCACAGGAGGTTGCAATGGGCGCTATTTTGAATCTGGTCGAGCGGAATCTGCACGAAGTGCATGTCGATGCCGACCGCATGCTGTTTCACATCCCCAGCAGTTCGCTGTTCGCCAGCGATGAGCTGACCGGCACCATCATCGATACCTTGCGCGGTCCCGGCTGTTCATCCGAGGACCTGATCCAGCGCTTGGCCGCGCGCTTCAACGGTGAAGAAATCACCGAGACCCTGCGCGAGTTGATGGCCCTGGAGCTGGTCAGCGACGGCTCGCCGCTGACCCCCGACATTGGCACCAAACGCGTCGAGCGCACGGCGATCAATACCGTGGTGCTCAACGTCAACACCGGCTGCAATCTGAGCTGCACCTACTGCTACAAGGAAGACCTGGACAAGCCGTCGGCTGGCAAGAAAATGGACGTCGAAACGGCGGTCGCCTCGGTGGAAATGCTGCTGCGTGAATCGCCGGACGAGGAGCGTTTCACCGTGGTGTTTTTCGGCGGGGAGCCGCTGAGCAATCGCAAGCTGATCGAGTACATGGTCGACTATTGCGAGAAGCGTTTCCGCGAGGCGGGCAAGTTCGTCGAGTTCGTCATGACCACCAACGCGACGCTGCTCACCGAAGAGACCGTGGACTACCTCAACGCCCACCGTTTTGGCCTGTCAGTCAGTATCGACGGACCGAAAACCGTGCACGACCGCAACCGCATTACCGTGGGCGGGCAGGGCACGTACGACGTGGTGCGGCGCAAGGCTGAAATGCTGCTGTCGCGCTACAACAGTCGTCCGGTCGGTGCCCGCGTGACCCTGACCACCGGCGTTACCGACGTCGAAACCATCTGGGATCACCTGTTCAACGAACTGGGTTTTGCCGAAGTCGGCTTTGCCCCGGTGACCTCCGGCGACATCAGCACCTTCAACCTGTCCAGCGATGAGCTGATCGAAGTCTTCGCCAACATGAAGAAACTCGGCCGACGTTATCTGGAAGCGGCGCTGGAACACCGCAATATCGGTTTCTCCAACTTGCACCAGTTGATCACCGACATCCACGAAGGCCACAAAAAAGCCCTGCCCTGCGGCGCGGGCCTGAAGATGCTGGCGGTGGATCACAAGGGCGAATTGAATCTGTGCCACCGTTTTACCGGTTCGAGCCTGCCGACCTTCGGCAACGTCCACAGCGGTGTGAAGCAGGTGGAGTTGAACGACTTCCTGTCCCAACGCCTGGACCGTACCAATACCGGTTGCGAGGACTGCCAGATCCGCAACCTCTGTTCCGGCGGCTGCTATCACGAGAGCTACGCCCGTTACGGCGACCCGACCCACCCGACCTATCACTACTGCGAACTGATGCGTGACTGGGTCGACTTCGGCATCGAGGTCTACACCCGGATCATGGCCCACAACCCTGCGTTTATCAGCAGCTACATCACTCCGCGCAAGGCTCACTGATATGAAACATCTCAAGGCAATCAATAATAAAGCACTGAAACTCGATGAGGCCGCGGCCGAAAACCGCATCGAAGAAGTGGTGGCGATGAGTTCCGTCGCCGGCTGCGCCTCGACCACCGACCCGGGTTGGGAAATCGACGCCTTTGGCGGTGTGTCGTCGCTGTGCCAGCCGATGGAAGCCGACCTTTACGGTTGTTCCGACCCTTGCTGGTGGCCGGCCCAGGTGCCCGACATGATGAGCACTTACCCGGACTGGAACAAGGATGCCCAGGCGTCCAATGAAAACTGGCGCAACCTCGGGACTGTCTTTCCAAAAGACAAGTAATCGGACAGAGAAGGATTCCAGCATGCGTAATATCAAAGCCTGCGGCCTGGCCGCATTCGCCGTCCTGAGTACCTGTTCGCTCACTGTTCTGGCCGACGAAAACACTGCACTGCAAGACGGTCACGAGTACATGTTGACCACCAATTACCCGAACAACCTGCACGTCATCGACCTGGCCACCGACACCTTGTTCAAGACCTGCAAGATGCCGGATGCCTTCGGTCCCGGCACCGTTCAGTTGTCGCCGGACCGCAAGACCGCCTATGTGCTGAACAATCACTACGCGGATGTCTACGGCGTTGAAATCGACAGCTGCAAGCAGGTGTTTCACGCCAGCATCACTCAGAAACCGGGGGAGAAAGCGAGGTCCATGTTCGCCTTCACCCTCAGCCACGACGGCAAGGAATTGTTCACCATTGCCAACCCGACGTTGATGCTCAATGACCGCTATGAAGTGCAGCAACCACGGCTCGATGTGTACGCCACCGACGCCGGTATGGACGCCAAACCCGTGCGCAGTTTCCCGGCGCCCCGGCAGTTGACGATCATGCAGAGTGGTGACGACGGCACGCTGTACGTGGCCGGGGCGGACGTCTACAAGGTCGATGTGAAGACCGGAAAGTTCGACGTGCTGATCCCCAGCCGCCACTGGAAACGCCCGAACTACAGCGCGCCGGACGTGCTCTACGTGTGGAACCAGCAGACTTATCGCCATGACTTCTCGCTGCTCTACACCGCGGCGAAATTCAAGGACAAGAAACAGGACCCCTTGACCGCCGAGTACCTTTACGGGCTGTTCAGCATCGACCTGAAAACCGGCAAGACCGAAACCACCGACTTCGGCCCTCTGACGGAAATCTACTTCAGCGGCATGCGCTCGCCGAAGGATCCGAACCTGATGTTCGGCGTGCTCAACCGTTTGGCGAAGTACGACATCAAGGAGAAGAAAATGCTCCAGGCAGCGACGCTGGATCATTCCTACTACTGCATTTCGTTCAACAAGGACGGCAGCAAGATTTATCTGGCGGGGACCTTTAACGATGTGGCGATTTTTGATCCCGAGAGCATGAAGCAGATCGGCAGCATCAAGTTGCCGGGTGGGGATATGGCGATCACGACTGCGCAGATATTTGTCCGGTAACCTCGGTGCTTGAACTGGCGCCTTCGCGGGCAAGCCCGCTCCCACATGGGTCTATGTTGAACACAAACCTTGTGTACGACGCAGATCCACTGTGGGAGCGGGCTTGCCCGCGAAGAGGCCCTCAAAGGCACCCAAGCATCAAGCCCCAGGCACCGGACAACTCAAATCCCCCTCCTGACACTTCAGATAATTCTTGAATGTCTCCACCCGCGCCTTGGTCAACTCAGTGACACAGTTGCTGTAGATCAGCGGATACACACTCCCGCCTTCCACCCCGGCGCTCGAGAACTTGCACTCGGCATCGCGAAACGCAATCCACGAACGCTGCGCCCCGATCAGCAGCTTTTTGCTGTCGGGGTTGCTCTTCAAACGTTCATTGATCTGCTGGTAAAGCGCATTCAACTCCTTGTCCGCCGTCTTGTGCTGCTGCGCCGCGCACTCATTCATCGTCGCCTGATCGGCGGCGTTGTCGCAGTCCGCAGCATAAGCGGCGGTGGCGAACAGCAGAGGCGTCAGTGCCAGAAGAAAGCGTGGGTGCATGGGGATTCTCGCTGTGACAGGAAAGTTGGGATGCAGTTTAGTGCCGTATTCGACCCTTTATGTTTGCCATTCAGGGCATTTTTCAATCGATTCATAAGCAAGCCACGGCGCGTCATGTTTCGTCCAGATATGCGTCTGAGGCGTCATTTGCGGGTCATCGTCCAGTGTCGCCACACGAACAATGACGTGGGGTTGGGCCAAGCGTTCAGCCATCAAGTGTGAACCGCAGACTGAACAGAAATGCCGAAGTTTGCCCGGTGACGATTCGTAACTGCTCAGGCGGTCCTGGCCTTTGGTCCAGCGAAAATGTTCGCGCATGACCCCGGCTGTCGAGGCGAATGCCGCCGCGTGTGCCTTGCGACAGGTTTGGCAATGGCAATGACTGATGGGCATGTCGAGGCTATCGAGTTCGTATTCGATGGCTTTGCACAAGCAGCTGCCATGCAGGCTATTCATCGCGTGCTCCTGATTGCGTGAGGGTGAAGCTGCATGAATCGTCCTTGTCTGAGTCAACTTCGTCCTGAACGTTAGCAGTTTCGGGCGCTGAGTTTCGTCTTCACGAAAGAACTTACGTCTTGAAATGCAGCCGAATATTTCAGGTAGGGTTGATTGCGATACCCAATTGATACAACTTTAGGGTTGGTCTTGTGGTCTTACAGGCCTACTGTTCAGTACAGGAGGTGACTTATGAATCCAGCATCAGATCGCATCGAAAGGAAGATCCTGCTCAAAACGCCGCGCTCGCAGGTCTGGCGCGTGCTGGCCAATGCCGAAGCCTTCGGACAGTGGTTTGGCGTGGCGCTGGAGGGCAAGCGTTTTGTCGCCGGTGAGTGGACCCAGGGGCAGATTACGTACCCGGGTTATGAGCACTTGCTGTGGAACGTACTGGTGGAGCGGGTCGAGCCGGAACGGGTGTTTTCGTTTCGCTGGCACCCGTACGCGATCGAGCCCGATATCGATTACTCCCAGGAACCCACCACACTGGTGAAGTTCGAGCTCGAAGACATGGATGAAGGCACCTTACTCAAGGTCACCGAGTCCGGTTTCGATCACATCCCTCAGACGCGCCGGCTCAAGGCGTTCCGCATGGACAGTCGCGGCTGGGATGAGCAGATGAGCAATATCGAAGAATTTCTCAAGGTCAGTGCCAAGCAACGCGAGCGTCAGGAAGAGTGATCGCGGCATGAACGCGCGGCTTCGATGCTTGAAACCTTACCCGTCTAAGGGTTTTCGGAAGGGCGGCTATAGCGAATGTCCTACACGCGATAGTAGCTATGTCGTCTATTGCACATTGGATCCGAAGCGTAATCTAGCCTCATCAACCGAAACACAGGAAGTGTTCGGGATCACGGATGATCGACCATAAGCAAGGAATCGCTGCCGACAGGGAGTCGTAATGGTCTTGGGAAAAACCCGCTTCGGCGGGTTTTTTTTCGCCTGTCGAAAAGACTTCGGCAGCTGCTACAGAAGAGGGCTTCAAGGCTGAAATGGTCAATGGCTTACACCCACAGGTGGGTATGTCCTCTGTTTACCCTTAAGCGATATGTTTATTCTGGATCCATCAACTGAGTCGCAGGAAGCGCTCAGGATCAAGGATGATCGACCATTGGCCAGGATGGCTGCCGACAGGATGTCGAAATGGTCTTGAGAAACCCGCTTAGGCGGGTTTTTTTATGGGCGATGGAAAATCCTCGGTGCATCATTTTGGCCGGGTGAACGGCAGCCAGGCATTGGCTGCCGGTCGGGATGGATCAGCGTGCTGACAACCGATCGAGTTTCGCCGCTGCACGTTCAGTGATTTGCGAGCGCAGTTTCAACGACGCAGCGGCCCGTTCACGGGCTTCCTCCAGCACGCTGACCGGAGCCGTTTCAGGGCTGCCCGAGGTAAACGGCGGAGCCGGGGCGTATTCGAGCTGCAACTGCACCAGCTCTGCCGTGTCCTTATCGAACAACTCCGCGGCCAGGGTCAGGGCAAAATCGATGCCCGCCGTGATCCCGCCACCGGTCAGAAGATTGCCGTCGCGCACCACTCGATCCTTCACCGGGATCGCTCCCAAAGGCGTCAGCAATTCGTGATAGGCCCAGTGAGTGGTGGCGCGTTTGCCTTTCAACAGACCCGCCGCGCCGAGCACCAGCGCACCGGTACACACCGATGTGACATAACGCGCGTTGGCAGCCTGCGCCTTGATGAAGGCCAGCGTCTGTTCATCCTCCATCAACGGCCCGACGCCACCGCCGCCAGGAATGCAGATCACATCCAGCGGCGGGCAATCGTCGAACGTGGTGGTCGGTTTCAGCACGAGGCCGGTGCTCGCGGTGACGGGCATCAGGTCCTTCCAGATCAAATGCACCTTCACGTCCGGCAGCGAGGCCAGTACGTCGTAAGGGCCGGTGAGGTCCAGTTGCTGAACCTGTGGAAACAACAGAAAACCGATCTGCAACGTCATGGCATTTTTCTCATGAAGTGGGTGGACGACTTCACTTTAGGCTCGTAGGATTTGGCGTATACGCCAATAACCCCACGAATTACGCCAATCATGCCGAAAACCATTCACGTGCTCGCCTTTGCCAATGTGCAATTGCTCGACGTCACCGGGCCGTTGCAGGTGTTCGCTTCGGCCAACGATATTTCCCGCCAGCAAGGTTTTCCGCCACCTTATGCGCCGACGGTGATTGCCAGCGGCGGCGGGGCGGTGATGTCGTCGGCGGGGCTGGCGCTGTTGGCCGAACCGCTGCCCGAAGTGGCCAGTGACACGTTGATCATTGCCGGTGGCTGGGGCGTTTACGACGCGGCGCGAGATGAACCGCTGGTGGCCTGGGTACGTGAACACGCGACGGGGTGTCGGCGGGTATCGTCGGTGTGCACCGGGGCATTTTTGCTGGCGGCCAGCGGCTGGCTCGATGGCCGGCGGGTGGTCACTCACTGGACCCGTTGCGAGCAGTTGGCGCAGCAGCATCCGCGGCTGCAGGTTGAACCCAATCCGATTTTCATCAATGACGGTCCGGTCTGGACCTCGGCCGGGGTCACTGCCGGTATCGATCTGGCGCTGGCCATGGTGGAAGAGGATCTCGGCCGCACGATGGCCCTGGAAGTCGCCCGGCAACTGGTGGTGTTCCTGAAACGTCCCGGTGGCCAGTCGCAGTTCAGCGTCACCCTCTCTTTGCAGAAGGAAGGCAACCGTTTCGACGAACTTCATGCCTGGATCAGCGAAAACCTCACCAAGGATTTGGGCATCCCGACCCTGGCCTTGCAGGCCGGCATGAGCGAACGCAGCTTCGTCCGCCATTACCGCGCCGACACTGGCCAGACTCCGGCCCGGGCCATCGAACTGATTCGGGTCGAGACCGCCCGACGTTTGCTCAGCGATACCGGCGTGCCGATCAAACGGGTGGCGGTGCAATGCGGATTCGGCAGCGAAGAGACGCTTCGACGCAGTTTTCTGCGGGCCATGGGCGTGACTCCGCAGGCCTATCGAGAACGTTTCAGCGTCAGCCCTCCAGCAGATCCAGTAACGCTCTGACCGTTGCCTCGGGCGCTTCTTCGGGAATGTTATGCCCGACGCCCCCGGTGAAGTGGGCGATGCCTTCGCCTGTTTTTCCTAGGCTTCAATTTCCGCCACCTGATTGAAGTATTTCGACCGGTCCGGCGTAAACGTCACCACCATGTTGGTCCGCGAACAGGTCAACGCCCGTTCTTCACTCAAATCGATATCCAGATCTTCCCCGCGCAGCCCCTGCCATTGGGCGAGGTACTTAAGGGATCCGTATTTTTCGAGTTTTTTCAGGCTGCGGCTGACGCCACCTTTCCAGCCCAGCACCGGCAGTTCGCCGGCAAGGCAGCGTTGGGCGAGTTCGGGGAAACGGGCGGCGCGTTGGCGGCCGATTTCCCAGCATTTGATCAGGCCCTTGTCCTGGCCTTCCCACAATTCATCGCGGTTCAGGCCTGAGCGGAGTGGGGTGTCGATGCTGCGGTGGATGCGCTGGGTCATTCGGGTTCCTTGAATTCGGGTTTTGTTGGACAGCTCCGCTGTACCCGTTGACGGTCGATGGTAGGGGGGGATGTTACGGCTGGCAACAAAGGATTTTCTGGTAGTGAACGCGGGTTTTGTTTATGAAATGTAAGGCTTTGGCCTACACAAAACCTGTGGCGCGGTCTCAAGGCTGCCAGAAACTCTTTTCCCCACTCAATTTCCGATCCAGAAAACACGCCGCACTGATCAGGGCCAAATGCGTCAGCGCTTGCGGCGTATTGCCCAGATGCCGCGCATGGCTGTCGAACTCTTCGGCGTACAACCCCAGCGGGTTCGCGTACCTCAGCAACTGTTCAAATTCCAGATTCGCCTTTTCCACCCGTCCGGCGCGGGCCAGGCATTCGACGTACCAGAATGAACACGCGGCGAAGGCGCCTTCGGTGCCGTCGAGGCCGTCGATCCGGGCGTCTTCATTGCGATAGCGGTAAACCATACCGTCGCGCACCAGATTCTTTTCGATGGCGTCGAGGGTTGCGAGCCAGCGCGGGTCCTTGGCGCTGACGAAGCGTACCAGCGGCATCAGCAGCATCGAGCCATCGAGCGCGGTACCGCCGATGTACTGGACGAAGTGTCCACATTCTTCGTTCCAGAAGTTTTCCCAGATGTCGGCGTAGATCGCTTGTCGGGTCTGGTCCCAGCGGGCGAACGGGGCGGGCAGTGAGCGTTTTGAGGCGAGGCGAATGGCCCGGTCCAGTGCGACCCAGCACATCAGTCGTGAGTGCAGGAAGTGATGCTGCTCGCCGCGCATTTCCCAGATACCGACGTCCTCTTGCTCCCAGGTTTCGCAGACCTGATCGACCACTTCCACGGTGTGTTTCCAGCCTTCATGGGAGATGGCGTCGCCGTATTTGTTGACCAGGTACACCGCGTCCATCAGCTCGCCGAAGATGTCGAGCTGGACCTGGTCGTAAGCCTGATTGCCGATCCGTACCGGTGTTGCGCCGCCATGGCCGCAGAGGTGCGAGAGTTCGGTTTCCGGCAGTTCCTGGCGGCCATCGATGGCATAGAGGATGTTGAGTTTCATCGGTTTGCCGTGGCAATCACTGACCCGCCCGCGCAGCCAGCGCATGTAATCGTTGGCCTCCTGGACGAAGCCCAGGCGCATGAACGCGTAGACGGTGAACGAGGCATCGCGGATCCATGTGTAGCGGTAATCCCAATTGCGCTCGCCGCCAGGTGTTTCCGGCAGGCCGAAGGTCGCGGCGGCGAGGATTGCGCCGTGTTTGCGCGAGGTCAGCAACTTCAGCGCCAGGGCCGATCGCTTGACCATTTCCCGCCAGCGGCCCCGGTAGTTGGATTGGCCGATCCAGTCGCGCCAGAACTTCAGGGTGCGCTCCAGAGAGATCGCGGCGGCGCCTTCCTTGAACCGTGGGTCGGCGATACCGCCGAGCAGGAATTCGGCGCTCTGGTCCTGTTCGAGGGTGAATTCGGCGACTGCCGCATGGCCGTCTATACGCAAAGCCTGATCCGAAGACAGGCGCAGGGACGGCTGATCGGTGGCCTCGAAGGTCACGTCTTCTTCATCCATGCGTGCGCGGGTCTTGGCGCGAGCGTAGTCATGACGCACGGCGCAGCGCATGTGAAACGTTGCCTGGCCGCTGACCACACGCACCCGGCGCATCAGCATCGGCGTGTCATCTTCGCTGTCGCCGATGGGCAGCAGGTCGGTGACTTCGACGACTGCGCGGTCGCTGAGCCAACGGGTTTGCAGCACATTGGTATCGGGCAGGTAAATCTGCTCGCGGCGAGCGTCGGGTAAATCCGGGGACAGTTGGAAAATCCCGGCCTCAGGGGTGTCCAGCAGCGAGCAGAAGATTGACGGGCTGTCGAATTCCGGCCAGCAGAAAAAGTCCACGCTGCCCTTGTCGTTGACCAGTGCCACGCTGCGCATGTCGCCGATGATGCCATGGGCATCGATAGCGCTTTGTCGTTCGGGATGATGATCAGTCATTGCCGCGAAACTCCGGATAAAGACAGGGAACCCGTTGGTGCGCCGAGCTCATGTGAATGATTTTGTCAGCGGCACGGGACACGCCTTCGCGGATACCCTGTTGATTGAAAATTCGCAGGGCCGCGCGGGTGCAGAAAAACTGGTTGGTCGAGAGAAATCTGCATCAAGGTTAAAGCCTTGAATAGAGGGCTTAACTAGCTGACTGGCACACGGTGGCGAGAGTTCAGATTCGGCCATGAAAAGATCTTTATCTGCAACCGCCGGCCTTTTCCCATAGGCAGACAGTCATGTGTTCATGGCTCAGGTCCGGTAGCGGCCACTGTGGCGATGCCACTCCAGGCTTCCTGCTACCCAGCTTTTCACGCCTGCCAGAAAGCGCTTGAGCAGGGGCGAAGCATCCACGAGCAACTCTTTTTCGGCGGCTTCATACAGACGCATGACGTCGTCATGAACTGCCGCGCTCAGTTTCATGGCTTGTGCGATAGAGCATTGCCTCTCATTCGCCAGCAGCAACGGCAGATTGAAGTCACCGACTTGGGCAAGGTTTTCCTTGGGGGCTGAATACAGGTCGTTGGCGATGATTGTCGCGCTGGCCGCCAACGTAGTGACACGGCGCACCGCGGGAGAGGAATAGACATTGGCCGGCAGCTCATAGCCGCCGATGACGTCAATCAGCGACATGCAGGGCAGAAAACTATTGGTCTGGCGCTGGGCCAGATATTCCCAGAGGGCAGGTGTGACGCCACTGAAGCGCCAGGCCGCTTCGGCGGTCATGGTGACGAACATGGCGATGATTTCATGGCGGACCCTGGCGATCTGGCTGAATGTGGCGAACTCGGCGACGCGTGCCATGTACGCGCGCAGGCCTACCAGGACAGGGTCGCTTTCCAGGGCAGTTTCAAGTGCCAGGCGATAATCCTCGGTTAAATGCACAGGCTCAAGCGCGGCGAGCGCGACCGACAGGCGAGGGCCGACCAGCGCCGGTATGGAGCCGGTCCGTTCATCGTCGCAGTAGTAGTCGTCCACGGCGAACAACGCAGCGATGCATTGAGCGGATAAAAGCAGGCGGTCAGGATCGTCGGTGTCCGTGTGGCACAACATGGCGAAGCGGCCGAATCCCGAGGCACGAATTTTTTCCTGTTGACCCGCGAAAATGCCGGTTTTTTCAATCCAGTGCATGAGCCGGTCATCGACCTCTGAGGCGAGTGTTTCATCGATTCGCAAAGGCGCCACGCAATGCAGCGGCGGTACCTTCCAGTTCGAGACTGCCTGGCTGCGCGGTGTGCCGCTCCGTGCGAGCTCATGCCATTGGCGTATGCCGTTCAGGCCGAATTGTTCGAACATCTTGCGAAACCATGTGGTGAACGTCTTCGGTGCCGCGTCGATGGCGGCTGGGATTTTCGAGAGATCCATCCATTGCCAGTTTTCGGCCTCTTCGGCGTTGGCGACGGGATCGATATCGCAGACGCCAGCAAATACGTGATCGTATTCATGCTCGATAAGCTGGTTCGAGACGGGCTCGTGATAGAGCAGCGTCGAGACCTTGAACAATTTGCAGGTGATGCCCATTTCTTCGCGCAGCCGCCGTTGCGCCGCTGCGAGCGTTCGCTCACCCAAGCGAGGATGGCCACAACAGGTATTGGTCCACAGCCCCGCCGAATGGTATTTGCCAAGCGCGCGTTGCTGCAGCAGCAGATGCCCGTTGTGATCGAAAACGAAAATGGAAAATGCGCGGTGTCGCAGGCCTTGTTGATGGACCTGCAATTTGGGGGCGAAGCCGGTCTGGCGATCTTTCGGGCTGACCAGAATCAGTAACTCTTCCATAGCAAGACTCCAGCGTGCCTTCGCTACTGGACATTACTTCGGACCAGACTTCGTAGTGAACTTCAGACTTGTTTTCGGGAATAGAAAATCTAGTTCAGTTTCGATGGCGTCGCAAGGCGTTGCAGAGGCTTGCGTCCTGGTACTTTTTACTGTCAGTCGGGTTTGTGGCACCGTGCATCCGCAAAGATGAGAGGACTCCATGGCAAACCCCTACCGCGAATTGTTCAACTCCCCGGGCACTCGAGCTTTTGTACTGGCCGGGATGATCGCGCGCATGCCGATTTCCATGACCGGCATCGGCCTGATCACCATGCTCTCGCAACGGCAGGGCGGGTATGGACTGGCTGGCGCAGTGGCGGCGACGTTTGCCCTGGCCACGGCATTTTGTGCGCCGCAGGTTTCGCGGCTGGTGGACCGCTTCGGGCAGCGTCGGATCTTGCCGGTCTCGGCGCTGATCGGTGGCGGGGCGTTGTTGCTGGTGTTGCTTTGCACGCGCTTGCAGGCGCCGCAGTGGACGTTGTTTGTGTTCGCCGCGCTGGCGGGTTGCATGCCGAGCATGTCGGCGATGGTGCGAGCACGCTGGACCGAGGTGTATCGCGGCCAGCCTGAACTGCAAACCGCTTATGCGTTGGAGTCGGTGCTGGACGAGGTCTGTTTTATTGTCGGGCCGCCACTGTCGGTGGGGTTGTGCGTGGTGGCGTTCCCCGAGGCGGGGCCATTGGCGGCGTTGCTGATGCTGGCGATCGGAGTGACGGCGTTTGTGCTGCAACGTGACACCGAGCCGGCGATTCATCCTCATGAAGACCATCATCAGGTCTCGATCATTCGTTCCAGCGAGATTCAGCTGCTGATGCTGTTGATGGTCGCCATGGGCACCATCGTCGGTGTGGTGGATGTGGTTAGCGTGGCGTTCGCCCAGCAGCAGGGCCAGCCGGCGGCGGCGAGCATTGTGTTGTCGGTGTATGCCATCGGCTCGTGCCTGGCCGGTTTGGCGTTCGGGGCGTTGCGCTCGAAACTGCCGCTGCCGCAACTGTTCCTGTATGGCGGGGTGGCGACGGCGGTGACTACGCTGCCGTTGCTGCTGGCGACGGACATTCTCGGGCTGTCGCTGGCGGTGTTCGTCGCGGGGCTGTTTTTTGCGCCGACGCTGATTGTGGCGATGGCGTTGGTGGAGCGCATCGTGCCGCCGGCCAAACTCACTGAAGGCCTGACCTGGCTGGTGACTGGATTGAGTATCGGCGTGGCGATGGGCGCGGCCAGTTCGGGTTGGCTTATCGATGCATTTGGAGCCCGGAGCGGATTCTGGGTCGCCGTCGCCGCTGGCGCGGTGGTCCTCGGTTCCGCAGTGCAAAGCTTCCGCCACTTGAAATAAAGAACGAATGTGGGAGCGGGCTTGCTCGCGAATGCGGTGTGTCAGTCAACGTTGATGTTGTTTGACCC
>NZ_JAHBDP010000120.1:0-24021 GCF_019956495.1 Pseudomonas sp. BF-B-26
CCGTTAGAGGTCACGCTGACGTTGTTCAGGGTCAGAACCCCTGCGTTGAAAATCCCCCCGGCCATCGAGCCCGAGGCACCGTAGCCACCGTTGCCGCCCGTGCCCGACACCAGGCCACGGGTGATCACCAGGCCATCGAGCGTCACGATGCTGCCAGACGACACTTCAATCACTCGGGTCCTGTACTGACCGTCGAGAATCACGTCAGCCGCGCCGTCGTTGTTCAAGTCGCCATCAACGGTGATGTTCTTGTTGATCAGCAGTTCGGACGTCAGCTGCACCGTCATGCCGGTGCTGAAGGTGACGAGATCGCCGTTCTGCGCCGAGGCGATCGCCGCGCGCAACGAACCGACGCCCGTGTTGGCGTTGTTGGTGGCGGTCCAAGTGGCCAGGCCCCACTGATACTCGCTCATGCCCTGGGTCGACAGCACGTTGGCGCTTTCGATACTGCCAGTAGCAATTTCCAGATCCCAATCGCCACCGATCCCGGTGCGATTACTGGAAGCGGCTACATCGCGGCCAGTCAAATGTGCCAGCGAGTCGACAAAACTCAAGCCACGCTCACCTTCGGCGGTGTAGCAGCCGTAAATCAAAATGTCGCCGCCGACGTTCATGTCCTTGCCGATTTCCGCCAGCACGGCACTGCGGGCCGCGACGTTGTCGGCGGACAGGTAACTGTCGCCCAACCACAGATCGCCCGCGTTGCCATGGGCAATGATCTGCACCGAACTGATGCCCTGATGTGTGTCCAGATAGGCGGCAATTTGCTGCAAGCCGTCCTTGCTCGCGTCCAGCTGGACCACTTGGGTGCCAGGCGCCACGCCCTTGAGCAGGCTATCGGCATCCTTGACCCGCGAATCGACGAACACCACGCTCTGGCCCGGCACTGCAACGGGGGCTGGTGCAGGTGTGGCGTCGGCCTGGCCGTGGGTGTCCTTGCTGGCGACCGGTTGGTCGGCCGTTGGCGTCTTGGCGGCATCAGCCGTGGTGTGGCTGTCCGCCTGAGCGGCATCGGCCACCGTGGCCGCCACCGCGCCGTCGAACAGCATTCGCGGTTCCAGGGACATGATCATGGGCGAGGCCAGCGTCCGTGCGCCTTCGGTAACTCGCGACTTGCCGTTGCTCCACCACATGCTGCTCACCCGGACTCGAACTTGCTTGACGCGTCAATGAAAACGCCGCGATCAACTGATCGCGGCGTCGGCCTTCATACGAATGACATTGGCGGCGCTGGCTGAGCCATCGAGCCAAAAGGATAATTCTGCGTATTGCTTGAACAAATCCGGCGGCAGGATCGTACGCCGCGATTGCAGCTCGACCTTGGGTTTGACTTTGTGCAGACCGGAGACGCCGAGTGCTTGATCGAACTCTGGCGCATCGTAGGCGAGGTTGTTGAAGTCATGCTCGAACCACGGCTCGCCAATGAAGTCGTAGACCAGCCGCATGACCCGATCGGGGGCCTGGGTCAGCAAGTCGTAATCGACAATCAGCAATGAGTCGGCGTGTTCGCCGTAATAGGCTTCCTTGAGCGCTGCCCAGGCAAACCCCACCAGACGATTGCGCTGCGCCAGGGTTTCGCAACGGCTGTAGACCGTGTTGCGCTCGACCGCGTCGCCGAACAGCTTGGTGTTTTCAAAGGGATTGGCGCGATACAAACGCTCGATGCTGTCCATGACCCAGGCGACATTGCGCACACAGGCAATGACCTTGGCTTGCGGGAACAGATCGCTGATGGCCGGCAGGCGCGAGCTCCATAACCGATTGGTGTCGAACACCACCGGTTTGTCGGCCTTGTCGGCGTAGAAGGAGTCGAACAGTCCGCGAAGCAAACGGCGGCGCAGATCGGTATCGATCACCGCTCCGAACTCGCTGCCGGCACTGCACTGTTCCAGAACACCGGAAAACAGGGCGCCAACGGGGCTGGTCATGCCGGCATGAAAGCGCGGGTTCTGCAAAAGGATCGCAGAAAGCAGGGTCGAACCTGAGCGCGGCAAGCCGGAAATAAAATGGAACTGTGACAATCCCTTCACCCTGATCAGAAATCCTTTATCTACGACGGAGCGTAGACCATGAACAGCCTTATGGGTAATGGTGTTTTGATATCAAATCGAAATTAATCGTCTGAAAAACGCGATTTTGGTTACAGGCTCAATGCAACACGAACAAGCGCGTGTTGGCACCACCCGCCTGTGTTTCGCCAACTTTCTGCCAGCCTGCGGGCAACGGCGCGAATTCGTCCGGCACATCGACGGTACCGATCAACCACACTCGGCCAGTGCCTTTGGGCAAATCGCCGAGGTTGTCGAGGTAAATGTCCTGGGTCACCAGCGTGCCGAAACCATAGGCATTCGGCCGGCTCGAAGCGCCATTGGCCAACGGCGGGGTGTACAGCAGCGGTTTGGCGTCGGTGCGGTTGTAATAGACGTAACTGAGGTACCAGAGCAAGTCGCTGGTGACGATCCGGTCACCGGCAACGAAGTGCTGATTCACGTAGTCGACCATGACGCTGATCTGATCGTTGGTATCGACCGTGGCGTTGTTGTTCAGGCCCACCAGTTCGACACCGACAAACAACACCAACACCGTCAACGCCAACACCCGGAAGACCGCGTACAGGCGATCGATGGCCAATGCGGCAATCATCGGCAGGCCGAGGGCATACGCGGTGAGGTAACGCTCGATGAACACCGGCGAGATGAACGACACCAAAAACACCAGCAACAACGGCAAAACGGTATAGATCACCATCAATGCACTGCCACGAATGACACTGCGATCCCGCGCCAGCGCCACCCACACCAAGGCCAGCGACGCCAAGGGCAACGTGCTGAACATCGGTGTAGTCAGGGACTCGCCATCGTCCTGGATCAGGAACGACCAGATCATCGAAGGCAACGAGGCGAACGTCACCGGTGTCTCCCACCCCACATCGCCATTGGCTTTGAGTAGATCCATGTGTTGAATCAGATCGATCAGGCTGGGCACCCACGGCAAGTACACCAACACAATCGCCACGTTCGCCCACCACCAGCCGGGCTGCTGGATATGCCGCAAACGATAGCCAGGCTGTACGCGGATCAGCCCCAGATACAGCCAGTGACACAGCACGCACAGGGCGGTGAAGTAATGGGTGTAGAACGCCGCACTCATCAGCAGTGCGTAAATCACCAGATAGCGCTTACGTCCGGGGTGTTTGATCCAGTAGACCAGGGCAATCGTGGCACCGATCAGCCACAGCCCCAGCAACGAATACATGCGCACTTCCTGGCTGTAACGCACGGCGGTGGGCAGCAGCGCCAACAGGACACCGGCCAACAACGCGGCGCGGCGAGTGGCGAGCAAGTCCACCAGCCAGACGCCCAGCGCCACGGTGGCAATTCCCGGTAGCGCGCTCAGGCTTCGAATCGAAAAAATGCCATCGCCGAACAGCTCGATCCAGCCATGCAGCAGCATGAAATACAGCGGCGGATGCACATCATGGGCGGCATGCACCCAGATTCCGGCCAGCGAATACTGGCTCAGCAGCAGACTGGAACCTTCATCGCCCCATATAGCCGCCGCTGTCAGGTCATAAAAACGTACCAGCGCGGCCAATGCCAGGATCGGCAGCAGCCAATGTTCGCGCACCCATCGCAGCAAGCGTTGAACACTCGCCCAGGCGCCGGGTGCCGCGTGGGAGCCTTGGGTGCCGTCAAGCGGCGTTTCTCTTCGCGCCTCCATTGCCCCCCCCTCGAGACTGCCGGTGAAAAATCTTGAAGCTTGCAATCACTGTAGGACAGCGACAGCGCCGTCGTCGATGCTGGCTTTGCGACCAACGACATTCGGCAGCCATACGGATCCGGGTCTACGCTCTGGCGTGGCGTGACCCAGCCACGGAGATGAAAGGAATCGGCTGTTCGCAACGATCTGCCCGGGGGCCCGGGCCACCCGCGTGGCGCGCCAGACAACTAACCCTGAGGGATGAGGAACTATGGAAGTATTCATGGGCACTGTTCAGTCTTTCGCCTTTAACTTTGCCCCCAACGGCTGGGCCCTGTGCAACGGCCAGACACTGGGGATCTCGCAATACCAGGCGCTTTTCTCACTGCTGGGAACCTACTATGGAGGCAATGGCACCACCAATTTCATGCTACCCAACCTGCAAGGCCGTCTGCCGATGGCACAGGGCAACGGCCTGGGCCTGACCCCGCGCGTCATCGGTGAATTCTCCGGGACCGAGAACGTTACCGCCACCATCACCAACCTGCCCAATCACACCCACGCCTTGTCCGGGCTCACGGCCGCCACCACCCTGCAACTGGCCAGCCCGGCGAGCAACCCGGTCACCAACCCGACCGCGACCAACTCGTACATCGGTGCCTCGGGCGGCGGCCCGGGTTCGGCGAGCATCTACTCCGACGCGCAAGGCGCTTCAGCCGTGCCACTCAAAGGCGTGGCCACCACGGTCACGGGAGAAATCTCGTCCGCCGGTAACGGCCTGCCCATGGAAACGATGAACCCCTTCCTGGTACTCAACTTCAGCATCGCCTTGAACGGGTTGTTCCCTTCGCGCAACTGAGGAGCCGCCGGGGGATTCAAATCCCCCGGCCGCTTTCAATTCTGGAGTGACACTATGCTGCAACAGGTTCAAAGCCAACACTTTCGGGCACTGCTGGGCAAGACAGGAACGCTGTGGCTACCGGATGGAAGTGAATTGCCGATCCATATCGACAGCCTTGAAGAAACACCCCGCTCGCGGATGCCCAACAACGAGCGCATGCCGTTCAGCGTCGAGTTCAATAGCTTGAAACCCACAGAGTTTGTCGATGGGTTGTGTTCGCTGGAATTGCCGGAACTGGGTCAGGTGGAAAACATCTTTGTCTCCCGGGTGCCGGCCATGGGCCGTGACCCGGGCGTGGGGTATTTCTACATCGCATTCAACTGAACGCATGAAGATCACAATGTGGGAGCGGGCTTGCTCCGGGCGGCGTTCCGACGAATGCGGTGGATCATTCAAAGTTGATGTTGAATGTGATGACGCCTTCGCGAGCAAGCCCGCTCCCACAGGGTCGGCGGCGGGCTCAGCCCTGCGGATACCACACCAACCGCTCCGCCGCCGGGTTGCGCTCTTCGACCTGAAACCCCAGCGCCAGGTAATGCTGGCGCGCGTGGGGATTGTTAGCCCAAACCACCGTCGCTACCGGGCAACGAACCTGTTGCGCGGCTTTCTGCACACCTTGCAGCACCTTACGGCCATAGCCCTGGCCGCGAGCCTTTGGAATGAACGCCAGGTACAACACACGAATTTCATTCGGGCCAAAATCGGTGGTCAGCGCACCGATGGCCGTGTCGAGCTTCTCGATCACGTAATGCATGGCGTTGGGGAAGTGTTCACCCAGACCTTGCTCCTGCACTCGAAACTGCTGGGCCACCACCTGCTCAACCACCTCTTGCTCACCGTCAATCCATTGCAGATCCGGCCGCGCCGACTGATAAAGACTCTGCAAAAAAGCCCCATCGCTGGCCCGTGAAGGCCGAACCACCAAGCCATCGGCCGCCACTGAATCGGTATTTGCCATCGCAGCGCTCCTTAAAAACCGCTTTCCCTTACGCCCAGCGCCGCCAGACGCCGCCAGGCGACACCCAGCAACGACTCGCCTCGCCCCTGCAGCACCACAATGCCGCGCAAGGGTTGCACCGGCGTCGGTACCTCTTCGAGGACGCTCAACCGCGCCCCATATTGAGCCTGTACCGGCTCCGCTCTTTGATGCTGATCCCGGCGCACGGCAATCGGCCCATGGTGATCGGAGGTCAACGCTTCCTGATCGACAAATTCCGCGCCGTTGGTGTCGATTTCGCTCAGTTGCACGGCGATCGCCGGGTGCATCGGATCGTCGGCGATGAAGCGTCCGCTGGCGCCCGTGGCGACGCGCCAGAGCTCGACTTCGGCCAGATAACCACGCAACCGCGCGCCGTCTTCGACCACCCGCGCCAGCGGATCTTTGCTCGACAACCAGCGACCGACTGCCAACTGCGGCAACAGATCGCGCACCTTGCCCGCGTGGGGCGCCCGCAGCAGCAGGCGCTCACGCTGGGCGGCCAGGCCTCGGTATTCGGCGACCGCTTCGGCCAGGCGCTGTTCGACGATACCGGCGTCGGCGGCGGTTTCACTGCGGCTGGCCTGGCGGCGCATCTGCAACTGCTGGATCTGGATTTCGCGACGGACGATGGCCTGGCGCGAATCCAGGTCCGGGGATTCCAGTTCGATTAGCACCTGGCCCTGGGTAACCGCTTCACCATCGTGAACATTCACCGTTTTGACCCGCGCCGCGACGGGCGCGTGCAAGGCACTGGCGCGGCCAGCCTCCAGCATCGTCGGCAACTCCACGGCGCTGCGCCACGGCACCACCAGCATCAGCAACAGCCCAAGCAAGGCCAGGCCGCTGAGCAGCACCCGAGGCGCATGCGCCTGTTCGCGGCGCGTCCACCATTGCCGCCACTCACTCATGATCGGCAGGAAGATGAACCACACCAGTTCCACCAGCATCAGGAAAATCCCCAACACCTTGAAGAACAGGTGGTAGACCGCCAGCGCAATTCCGAAAAACAACGCGGCGCGCCACAGCCACGAGCCGTAACCCCAGATCAGCAAACGCCGTTGCATCTTCGGCGACCAAGGCTCCGGCGCCGGCGCGCCGTAACCGAATAAAAACTCGCGCAAGCGCCAGCGACAAAGGGCAAACGCACGCCCTTGAAGGTTGTCGACTTGCCAATAGTCGCTGAGCAAAAAATAGCCATCAAAGCGCATGAACGGGTTGAGATTGATCACCAACGTGGTCATCCAGGTAGCACTGGCGAGCATGAAAGCCGCCGTGCGTCCGGGACCGTCTGGCAGCAGCGACCAGGCGAGCAGCGCGAGGCTCGCCAAAAGCAATTCCGCCAGCACGCCACCGGCGCCAATCAGTAGCCGCGCACGGCGATCATTGACCCGCCAGGCGTCGCTGACATCGGTGTAAAACATCGGCAGCAACACCATGAACGCCACGCCCATGCTCTGCACTCGACAACCGGCGCGCTTGGCCATGAAAGCGTGACCGAACTCGTGGCAGAGCTTGGCGAAGAACAGCGCCACGCCGAACGCCAGCGCGCCGCCGAGGCTGAACAAATGCGGGAAGGTCGCGATAAAGCGCTGCCAGTCCCGGGACACCAGAAACACGCCAAGTCCCAGGGTTACCGGCAATCCGTAGCGCAATGCTCGCGGGCCGAAGCGCTCCAGCCATGGCCAGGCGCGATTGAGAAAAGCGTCCGGGCGCCACAGCGGAATACGGAAGAACAGGTATTGGTGCAGCAAGATCTGCCACAGTGACTGGCGTTGAGCGGCCGCTTTGAGGCTGTAACTGGCGCGCTGTTGCGGATCGAGGGCGGTGATCAGGTCGTGGCTGCGCAGAAAGCTCAGCAATTGCTCAAGCTCCGCGCTATCGAGCGGCAAACCTGGCTCGCGGTTGGCGGCACGCAGCACCTGTTCGGGATCACCCAAGGACCAATGGCGCAGCAGGCGCATCGCCGCCACGCCGAGTTTGAAGTATCGACCGCGCACCGGATCGGCCAGGGTCCAGCGCGGCGAGCCATCGAGCGCCGGTGATGCAGGCGTCAGCTGCAAATCTGCGCGCAGGTTCGGCAGGCTCATCTAAAGGCCCACGCTCTGGCGCAAACCGGCCAGGGGTTTGCGTAACAGGTACAGCGCCAGCGGCGCACGGTCACCGAAGACTTTCGCCGTCCCGCGCAACCCGATACGCGGTGGCGTCTGCTGGAAACTGGCGTCGAGACGATAAGCCAGCTGACCGCCGGCCGTGGGTTGTGCTTCGTACGCCGCGCGTTCAAGTCGAGCCAGATGCCGTTGCAACGGGTCACTGTCGAGGAACAGCGCGACCTGCGCGCCCGGCTCCAGCGCAATCGCATCGCCCACCGCCAGTTCGATGCGCAACTCAGCCTGGGTCGGGTCGGCGATTTCCATCAGCCGCTCGCCGGTCTGCACCGGTTTACCGGTCCAGCGTTCCGCATCGGCGAACACCGCAATACCGCCCCGTTCGGCGCGTACTTCGCTGCGCTTGAGCAGTTCGCGGGCGTAATCCCGTTCAGCGCGTTTTTGCTCGACTCGCGCGGCCAGCAGATCGATTCGCGAGCTCGATTCAGCATCAGCGAACGAGCGTTGGGAATTGGCCTTGAGCTCAGCTTCAGCAACGCCCAAGGCGCGCTCGGCCACGTCGGCCTGAGCCCTGAGCGTGGTGCTTTCAAAGCGCAACAACAGATCGCCGGTTTTTACCGTCTGATTGGGTTTGACCAGGAATTCGGCGATCACCCCGTCCAGCGGCGCCGCAACGACTCGGCCACCCAGCGGAACGACTTCGGCCGGAGCCAGCACCGATTGGCGCACCGGAATCAGCAGCCCGAGCAACACCACCGCGACCAGCGCCACCTGCCGTTTTCGCGTCCAGCGCAGTCGCCACGGTTTGCGTGGTTGCAGCGCCAGCCAGGCATGGCTGTAGGTGTCACCCAATTGCGACAGCAACACTTGCTCGGAAGGATTCCACGGCAGATCCCGCGCCAGCCACAGACCGCCAAACACCTCACCTTGGTGATCGATCAGCGGCAGCCAGAACACCTGAGCCGCGCAAAGACTTTGCCAGTCCGCCTGAATCGATTCGCCCAGAACATTCGCCGAAATCACCCGCGCCTGTTTCAGCACCTCGAGCTTGAACAACTGCGCCGCTGCCTGCTCGACAAACGCCACGAACGGCGCATTGGGCTCCACCGCACTGACACCCGTCACGGCCTGCACCTTGCCGGCAATCAACAGCGCCGCGTGGCGAAAGCCGAACAGCGCCTGACCGTCATTGACCAGGCTGTAGGCCAGTTGCGCAGGCGTGCGAGCAGCGCGGGTCAGGCGTTCAAGATCCAGAAACCTTGCGAACACCTGTTCGGCGCCACCTGTGACCGGAGCGTTCACTTGAACTCCGCGAAACGCGCCGTGCCACTCATGCCGGCCAACAAACCGTTGGCGCTGGGAAGCGTCGCCACCAGCAGCAAGGTCTGACTGCCTTCGTCAATCCGCGCGCCGAGGCGTTTGACCGTGGCATCCAGTGGCTGACCGGTTTCATCGGGAACAAAACTGAAGGTCTGGCCAGGCTTGAGCCGGGCCATCCAGCGTGACGGCACCAGCAGGTGGATTTCCAGGGTGCGGTTGTCGACCACGTCCAGTAACGGCGTGCCGGCAGCGACGCTTTCATAACGCTTGACCTTGCGCTCGACGACCTGACCATCGAACGGCGCCAGCACGCTGCAGCGTTTGACCTGAACCTGATAAACCTGGGATTGCGCCTGAGTCTCGCTGACCTTGGCCTCGGCCCGCGCCACTTCAAAACGCCCGACCGAATTCAACGCCGCCAACTGCTTGTTGTGGGACAGCTCTTCACCGGCGCCACGGCTGGCAGCCTGGGCCGCATTGAGCTGGGCCTGATAAGCCGAACAATCAAAACGCGCCAGGATGTCGCCCTTCTTGAACGACTCGCCCTCACTGAACGGCAACTCGACAATACGCCCGGACAACTCACTGGCGAGCACCGCCTGATCCCGGGCACGCAGCACACCACGGGCCTCACTGCTGGCATTTGCACTGGCGCTGCTGTCCAGCAGCGGATCATCGGGCGCAGGCGTTTGCGCCTGTACTACGCACGTTACAAAGGTCAATCCAATAACCCACAAACAAACACGCCGCATAACCGTAACTCCCTGACGGATGAGCGGAGTCTATGACAGCGTGGGTGGACGTCAAGCGGAGGGGCGTCATTGGATAGAAATGTGATGTTTCAAAAAGGACAAAATTTTCAGAGCGCTGAATTGTTCTTCCCGTCATGACGGTGTGGGGTACTTTCGGCGGCTCGCCCATCAATAGGCTCAAGGCGTTGATCAGCTGCGACTGGCGCTGCTCCAGCGCCGGCAGACGCGATTCAATGGCCGCTACCTGGGCGGCGGCTTCGGCGACATCCAGGTCGGTGGCGACACCCGGCCGATGTGTTGGCTGGTCTGGCCCCTTCGCGAGCAAGCCCGCTCCCACAGGGTTCTTTGTCGTACGGAAAATGTGCATCCATTGAAGATCCTTGTGGGAGCGGGCTTGCTCGCGAAGGGGCCAGATCAAATACCACAGAATCTAGCGCTGCATTCCCCAACGCTTCACCGTCACCCGCTCCAGCGTGCTGAACACCAGATTTTCCACCAGCAAACCGATCAGGATTACCACCGCCAACCCGGCAAACACCTTGTCGGTGTACAGCTCATTACGGTTCTGGAAGATGTACCAGCCCAAGCCGCCCTTGCCACTGGTGGCGCCGAACACCAATTCAGCGGCGATCAGCGTGCGCCAGGCGAAGGCCCAGCCGATTTTCAGCCCGGCGAGAATCGATGGCAGCGCTGCCGGGATCAGGATGAACAGCACGAAACGCATGCCCTTGAGGCCGTAATTGCGCCCGGCCATGCGCAGGGTTTCCGACACACCGAGGAACCCGGCATACGTGTTCAACGCCAAGGCCCACAGCACTGAATGCACCAACACGAAAATCAGACTGTTCTGCCCCAGGCCGAACCACAGCAGCGCCAACGGCAACAGCGCAATCGCCGGCAGTGGGTTGAACATCGAGGTCAACGTACTCAGCAGGTCGCGGCCGAACTGCGTCGACACCGCCAACGTGGTCAGGGCAAACGCCAGGACGATGCCGATCAGGTAACCCTTGAGCAACACCACCAGCGAAATCCACACCTTGCCCAGCAACTCGCCGCTGAGCAAACCTTCATACAGCGCGCTCCCGGTTTGCAGAAAACTCGGCAGCAGCAGGTCGTTGTCCTGAACGCGGGCAACCACCTCCCACAGGACCGCGAGCAAAATCAGGATCAGGCTTTTACGTAACCAGCCTTGTTGCCACAGGCGCTGACCGAGCGGTAATACACGCTCCAGCGGCACGCTCGTCAGCGGCTGCAACACCGTTTCAAACTCTTCACGCGGGGATGATAAAAGGCTCATCGGGCACTCCTCTCAATGGCTCAATAAGCGATGCGGATGTCGGAGAAATCCAGCTCACGCCCGGTTTCCGGGGACTGACCTTCATCGAACAACAACCGATGAATACGCCGCGCCGACTCCTGAAAAGCCACGCCGCCGAGGCTGTGCAAGTCGTATTGATGGCTGTGGACTTCTGCCCTCACTCGCCCCGGATGCGGTGACAGCAGCAGGATTCGATTACCCACCACCAGCGCTTCTTCGATGGAGTGCGTGACGAACAGCAGCGTGAAGCGCACCTCTTCCCAGAGCAGCAGCAATTCTTCCTGCATCTTGCGGCGGGTCAGTGCATCGAGGGCGGCGAAGGGTTCGTCCATCAAGAGGATTTTCGGCTGCATGGCCAGTGCACGAGCAATCGCCACCCGCGCCTTCATGCCGCCGGACAAGGTATGCGGATAGGCATCGGCAAACGCCGCCAGACCGACCTTGTCCAGATAGTGCAGCGCCCGCTCCTCGGCTTCTTTGCGCTTGAGGGTTTTCGAGGCCAGCAGCGCAAACATCACGTTCTGTTTGACGGTTTTCCACGGCGGCAGTTGATCGAATTCCTGGAATACCACGATCCGGTCCGGCCCCGGGGCATGAACGGTTTGCCCCTGGAGACGAATTTCCCCCTCACACGGCTGGATGAACCCGGCGACCGCCTTGAGCAACGTTGATTTTCCGCAACCGGACGGACCGAGCAGCACAAAGCGGTCCGCCAGATCGATTTCAAAACTGACCTGATGGGTCGCACGAACCACCCGCTGAGGCGTGCGGTATTCGAGGCTGACATTGTCGACCGACAGCAGCGCTTGGGCTGCCGCGATCGGTTTGCTGACCGTGTGGCCTTGCAAAGGGGCGTTCATCTCGGTCAGCTCCCTTGCAGCGGTTTGGCGTCCTGGAAGAAGTAGTCCTTCCACGAATCCGGTTTGTTTTTGATCGCGCCGACGCGATAGAGAAATTCGGCCAGCGGGTAAGTATTTTTCGGCGTGACGCTGAATTCGAACTGCGGGTTATCGATGATTTTCAGCAACGCGGCACGGTCGATTTTGGCCTTGGTGACGCGGATGTACGTGTCTGCCGCCGCGCCTTTATCGTTCTGGGCAAACTCGGCCGCCTCAGTCAGCGCCTGGACGAACGCCTGATAGGTTTTCGGGTTCTCGTCGCGGAATTTCTCGGTAGCGAACAGCACCGTCGGCGAGTTCGGGCCGAGCACGTCATTGGAGTTCAGCACCACGTGGACGTTAGGGTTGGCCAGCTCTTGATCCTGGAACGGCGGGTTGGAAAAGTGCCCGGTCAACTCGGTGCCGCCGGCAATCAGCGCCGCCGTGGCGTCGGGGTGCGGAACGGCGATGGTGAACTTGTCGAGGCGATTGAATTCCTTGTCGCCCCACTGCTTGACAGCCGCGTATTGCAGGATGCGCGACTGCACCGACACGCCGACCGCCGGCACCGCGATGCGGTCCTTCTCGGTGAAGTCGGCGATGGTTTTGACCTTGGGATTGTTGCTCACCAGGTAGTACGGGAAGTTGCCGAGGGAAGCCACGGCTTTGACGTTTTGCTTGCCGTGGGTGCGGTCCCAGATGGTCAGCAGCGGACCGACACCCGCACCGGCAATATCAATGGAACCGGAGAGCAACGCATCGTTGACCGCCGCACCGCCGGAGAGCTGCGTCCAGTCGACCTTGATGTCGATGCCTTCCTGCTTGCCGTACTTCTCGATCAGGTTCTGATCGCGCACCACGTTGAGCAACAGATAAACAATGCCGAACTGCTCGGCGATACGGATTTCACCTTCAGCGTGGGCCCCGGTTGGCGCTACCAGGCTGCCGGCGATCAGGCTGAAACCCAGGCCGATGGCCGCGGCCAGCGGTGCAAAGGGAAGACGTTTGGACATGAGAGTTTCTCCGACAAATCAGAAAGGCGCGTCGCCCTGGATGGTGGTGCGATACAACTTGCGGCGCAGGTAGCTTGGGCATCCGGCGGCGAGATGAATCAGCGAACGGTTGTCCCAGAACACCAGGTCGTGGGCCTGCCATTGATGGCGGTAGATGTTTTGCGGCAGCACGCTGTGGGCGTAGAGCTCGTCGAGCAGTTGCTTGCTCTCGTCTTCTGGTAAACCAACGATGCGGGTGGTGAAACCCTCGCTGACAAACAATGCCTTGCGGCCGTTTTCCGGGTGAGTCCGAACGATCGGGTGGACCACTTCAGCCACCTGAGCCAGTTGCTCGGGCGTCAGCGTCGGGCGCCAGTTACCTTCGAATTTGGTCTCGCTGTAACGCGCCGTGTAGGAGTGCGCGGCCGAGCGACCTTCGACGGCTTTGCGCAGCGCTTCGGGCAGGTTGTCCCAGGCTTTGTGCATGTCGGCGAACAGCGTATCGCCGCCCTCGGACGGCAGCTCCTGGGCGTGCAGCATCGAACCCAGGCTTGGCAGTTCTTTATAGGAAAGGTCGGAATGCCAGAACTTGCCAGCGTCACCGAGGCCGATGGATTGGCCGTTTTCGATGATGTTGGAAACGATGAGGATTTCCGGGTGCCCGGCCAGCAGGAATTGCTTGAGCACGTGGATCTGCAACACACCAAAGCGGCGGCTGAAGGCAATGTGTTGCTCGGGGGTAATGCGCTGATCGCGGAACACCACGACGTGATGATCCAGGTGCGCGCGGTGGATGCGGGCGAAGTCCTGATCATTGATCGGGCGGGACAGGTCGAGGCCGATGATTTCGGCACCGACGGCGCCACTGAACGGGCGGATGTCGAAGGTTTGCGGCGCGATGTTCGCGGCGCTTGGGGAAGCCGTTGCTGCAGACATAAATCACTCCCACGCACGGCACGCTCAAGGGCGCGCGCGTCGATCAAGAAACTCACGGAGGTTCCGTGTTGGTTCGTGTCGTGCGGCGCGCCGATTGGTCGGCAGGTACGCAGGAGAATGACTTTATAGATATAAGAACTGAAATTTAAATACCGTTAGCGAATAACGATATGGCATTTGGCGTGCTCAGGCGAACGCATGGCGTTTTTCCAGCCAACAACCCAAATCCTCCGCCGCCAAGGGTCTGGAGATCAGGAATCCTTGCGCGATCCGGTAACCCTGATTTTGCAGAATTCGCTGTTGCTCCAATGTCTCGATCCCCTCGGCCACTACTCTTAATTGCAAACTTTCGCCGATGCGAATGACGGCCTCGCTCAGTGCCTGACTGGTTGCGTCGCTTTCCAGGTCATGCACAAAACTACGATCAAGCTTAAGTTCCTGGATCGGCAAACGCCGCAAGTAACTCAGGCTGGAGTAACCCGTGCCGAAATCATCCATCGCCAGGCTGATACCCAGGGCATGCACCTCTTCAATTGTGGTCAGGGTGTCTGGGTTAGAGTCCATCAGAACACTTTCGGTAATCTCCAGCGTCAGGTCCTTTGCCTGCAAACCGTGTTGTTCAAGTGTCCTGGCGATGATGCTCGACAGATTGCGATTATGGAAATTGGTCGGCGACATGTTCACCGACACGGTCGGCACCCGCAGCCCTTGCTGCCGCCACGTCGCCAATTGACGGCAGGCTTCACGCAATACCCATAAGCCGAACTCACCGATCAAGCCGCATTCTTCCGCCAGCGGAATAAAACACGCGGGCGAGACTTCCCCTAATTGAGGATGAGTCCATCGCGCGAGTGCCTCGATGCCATAAAGCTCGGATCCGCCAAGGTCGATCTGCGGCTGATAAACCAAATGCAGGGCTTCGCCATCAATGGCTTCACGTAAAGCTGCCTCCAGACGCAAACGCCCCTGGGCCAGTTGATCCAATCCGTCGCTGAAAAAACAGACACTCCCGCGGCCGCTGGTCTTGGCTTGATACATCGCCATATCGGCACGATGCAGCAACACCTCCATCGTACGACCGTCATCCGGAAACATACTGACGCCGATACTCACCGACGGTTTGAGGGTCACGCCTGAGATCTGGCACGGAGCGCTCAGTTGCCCTCTCAACTGTTCTATCAAGTCGGTGGCATGCGCCAACGTGCACTGCGGCAGGACCAGAACGAACTCATCACCTGATAGCCGGCTGACAATATCGCTTCCCCGCCGACGTTCGGACAATCGATGAGCAATGACGCGCAAGAACTCATCCCCGGCGGGGTGTCCAAGGGAGTCGTTGACCTGCTTGAATCGATCCAGATCGATAAACACCACAGCCAGACTCGAATGATGCCGCGAAGCTTGAGCAATGGCCTGTTCCGCCCGGGCATGCAACAAGTTGCGATTGGCCAACCCCGTCAGGTCGTCATAGAACGCCAATTGGCGTATGTGCAGGCGCGACTCCTCACGCTCCAACGCCAGGGCGCACAAATGGATGCACGCATCGACCAACAAATAGTGAAGTGGGCTCGGCTCGCGCGATTCGCGGAAATAGAACGCGAACGTGCCCAACACTCGCCCGTCGCTGGATTTTATCGGTGTTGACCAACAGGCCTTCAAACCGAGCGGCAGCGCCAGATCACGGAATTGCTCCCAGAACGGGTGAGAAGCGATATCGCTGACCATGACCGATTCGCCACTGAACGCCGCAACCCCGCAAGAACCGGCCCCAGGCCCGATTGCCGTCCCATCCAGCGCCTTGGAATAAGCGGCCGCAAGACCAGGGGCCGCCAACGTATGCAGTAACCCCTGCCCATCGACCCGCAATATCGTCGCAATCACTTCCGGCGCAATTCTCTGCACTTCCGCACACGCCAGGTTCATCAAGGTTACCAGCGACTCTTCACGAACCATCGCTTCCAACATTTTATGGCGCAGTACTTCATGCATCCGTGTGTGGGTCACATCAATCATCACACTCACGGTATTGGTCAGTTGCCCGTGAGGGTCGTGAACCGGGTAGGTGGTGACGTTACACCACACGCGTTGGCCGCCCCGGTCATAACCGAATTCCTGCCCATGATAAGCATCATTCTTGACGAGCTGACGGCGGATCGCTGCAATGCGCGAAGGCGTGAAGTACGGCGCCAACACTTCGGTTGGCGTCCTGCCGACAACTTCTTGCGCGCTGTAACCGAACATCTGCGTGAAGCCATCGTTGACGTAAATGATCGCTCCTGACGCGTCAGTAATGATGATCGCGTTCTCGGTGGTATCGACCACCAATGACAACAGGTACAAGCGGCGCTGCTCTTCATGTTGCCGGGTAATGTCTTTGATAAACGCGGCGTAGAGGATCTGCCCCTGAGTGTCGATCCTGGAAATGGACATTGACCCCCATCGCCGGGAGCCGTCCTTGCACTCGATCAACACATCGCGACTGGTGCCGACGATTTTGTTGATGCCGGTACGGCGGTTCGCTTCGATATAACCGTCGTGCAGGGGGCGAATCAGTTTCGGGACCAGTTGCTCGACATTTCGGCCCAAGACCTCGTCACGGCCGTATCCCCAGAGCTTTTCCGAGGCCTCATTAAACAAAATGATCCGGTTTTGACTGTCGATGACCACGACACTGTCAACGCTTTGCTCCAGGGTCTGGATGAAGACTTGCGAGAGATCCTTACGGTTCGACATGGCGGTGATCTACTGAATGGGAAGCGATGAAGGGCTGGGATCCTTCCCAAATATCAGGCGCTCGGCGAGGCAAACCCAGCCGATTTCCGTATGCGGTCGAGTAATCGAAATGAGGGGTCAATAACTGGCTGGATGAAATCGCAACGGCCCGCAGAAAGGGTTGAAGCGTGCAGCAGGATGTTGCGAAGACATTTGAAATATCTGCATGCGGCCTGTCTCTTTATTAGTAGAAGTATCGGTCTTATGCCGATATCAATATGCCGCTACTGCGCCTTTGCATGCTTGATTCAAATCAATGGGCAAGTCGAAAAGGGATATGACTTTTTCACAAACGACGCCATTTGGCGCCGCTTGCTCGCGAAAAAGGGCCGTCAGCCCCAGACAGAAATTACCGCTCGTGCAACGCCTCGGCTCGCGCACGAATAATCGGCTTGAGCAGGTAGCTGAGAATGGTCTTCTTCCCCGTGATGATATCCACCGAAGCCACCATCCCCGGGATGATCAGCAACGGCTTTTCATCCGTCCCCAAGTGACTGCGATCAGTGCGCAGCTTGATGATGTAGTAAGTGGTTTTCTTGTCTTCATCGGTGATGGTGTCAGCACCGATCTGCTCAAGCTTGGCCTTCAGCCCACCATAAATGGTGTAGTCGTAAGCCGTGAACTTCACCGTCGCTTCCTGCCCCGGATGCAGGAAGGCAATGTCTTGCGGGCGAACTTTCGCTTCTACCAGCAAGGTGTCGTCCAGCGGCACGATTTCCACCAGGTCGCTGCCCGGCTGGATCACACCGCCAATGGTGTTCACCAGCAATTTGTTGACGATGCCGCGCACCGGCGATGTCACCAGCGTCCGGCTGACCCGATCTTCCAGCGCCTTGCCGGTGGCCTGAGCCTTGTTCAGATCAGTGCGTGCTTCATTGAGTTGAGTCAGTGCTTCGCTGCGGAATTTGCCACGAGTCTCGTCGATCTTGCGCTGCACTTCCTTGATCGCCGATTGGGCGCGAGGAATGGCCAGGGTGGTCGCGTCCAGTTGCCCGCGGGTTTCAACCTCGGCGCGCTTGAGTCGCAGCACCTCAACCGGCGATACCGCGCCCTGGGCCACCAACGGCTCGGACATGTTGATTTCCTGACGCTGCAACGCGAGACCGCTACGGTACTGCGACTGTTTGGAGGTGAACTCGCGCAGCTCTTGCTGACGCTGGATCAACTGCTCCTCCAAACCACCAATCTCATCGTGCAACTGCTGGCGGCGGCTGATGTACAGCGACTCTTCGCTGGCCGCCTGACCGGGCACGGCCTTGAGCACATCCGCCGGGAAATTCAGCGGACGGTCGTCGACTTCCGCGCTCAAGCGCTCGACTCGCAGCAGCATCGACAGCCGATCGGCCTCGGTTTCGCCAACGTTGGAGGCGAATCGCGTGTCGTCCAGGCGAATCAGCGGTGCGCCGGCCTCGACGATCTGCCCTTCGGTCACGAACAACTCGGAGACGATACCGCCCTCAAGGTTCTGGATTTTCTGGATCTTGGACGAGGGAATCGCCTTGCCGTCGCCCTTGGTGACTTCGTCGATCACGGCGAAGTTGGCCCAGAGCAGCAGGAACACGAAGAAGCCGATGATCGCCCAGATGGTCAGCCGCACCACACGCGGGGCGTCTTCGATCAGCGCTTTGTTGACCTCGGGAAGTGGCTGGCCATGCAGCGAATCGGAGCCTTTGAAATAACGGCCGATCGAATTTTTGAAACCCGACTTAAGCAACACTGATCTGCCCCTTCTTCAACGCTTCCATCACCGCGGCTTTCGGGCCGTCGGCGAGTATCTGCCCGCGGTCGATGACGATCAGACGATCCACCAGCGACAACAGCGAAGCCCGGTGCGTCACCAGCACCACGGTCTTGTTTTCAACCACCGCCGCGAGGCGTTGCTTGAGGCGTTCTTCGCCGGTGTTGTCCATGGCGCTGGTCGGTTCGTCGAGCAGCAGGATCGGCGGGTTGAGCAGCAACGCACGGGCCAGGGCGACGTTCTGGCGCTGACCGCCCGACAGGTTCTGCCCACGCTCGCCGACTTGCAGCTCATAACCCTGTGGGTGCAGGCGGGCGAATTCGTGGACACCGGCCAGTTCGGCCGCTTGCAGCACCATTTCGTCTTCGACATAGCGCGCGCCCGACACCAGGTTGTCGCGCAGGGTCCCGGCCAGCAACTGGATGTCCTGGGCCACGTAGCCGATGTTGTGGCGCAATTCGCTGACGTCTATCTGACGGATATCGACGCCATCCACCAACAGCGCGCCATCGTCCGGCTGGTAGAGGCCTACGAGCAGTTTGGCCAGGGAGCTTTTCCCCGAGCCGCTGCGACCGATGATGCCGATCTTCTCGCCAGGCTTGATGATCAGGTTGATGTTCTTCAGCGCTGCGTTCTGTTGGTTCGGGTAGGTGAAGTTCATCTGCCGGCATTCGATGGCCCCTTGCAGCACATTGCGGCTCAGTGGGCGTTCATCGAAGTTGCGCTCTTGCGGCAGCTCCATCATCTGATCGACCGAGGTCATGGTTACCCGCGCTTGCTGGTAACGCGTCAGCAGGCCAGACAGCGAGGCCAGCGGGCTGAGTGCGCGGCCACTGAGCATGTAGCAGGCGATCAAACCGCCCATGCTCAGGTGACCGTCGATGATCTGGTACACGCCGAAGACGATCATGATCACCCCGGCCAGTTGCTGGATCAGCAAGGTGATGTTCATCGCCAGACCGGAGAGCATTTTCACCCGCAGCTCGAGGCGGCTGAGGGTGCCGATGGTTTGCTCCCACTGATATTGGCGTTCGCTTTCGGCGTTGTTGACCTTTACTGCATCGAGACCGGCGAGGGTTTCGATCAGGCTCGACTGCCGCTCGGCGCCCAGGGCCATGGTTCGCTCCATGGTCGCCACCAGCGGCTTCTGCAAGGCATAGCCGATCAGCAGGGCAATCGGGAACGCCAGCACCGGAATCCACACCAGATGCCCGCCGAGAATGGCGATGACCATGAAGATCAGCAGCGTAAACGGCAGGTCGATCAGGCTGGTGAGGGTCAGCGAAGCCAGGAAATCGCGCAGGCTCTGAAACTCATGGATGTTCTGGGCGAAGCTGCCGACCCGCGCCGGGCGGTACTTCATGGCCATGCCGACGATGCGCTCGAACAACGTGGCCGAGATGATCAGGTCGGTTTTCTTCCCGGCCAGGTCCAGGCAGAGGCTGCGCAGGCTCTTGAGGATCAGGTCGAACAGGTACGCCCCGGTGATGCCGATGGCCAACACCCACAGGGTCGATTCGGCTTGGTTCGGCACGACGCGGTCGTAGACATTCATCACGAACAGCGGCGCGGCCATGGCAATGATGTTGATCAGGAAGCTGGCGGCGATGGCGTCGGCGTACAGCCAGCGCGAACGCTTGAGGGTGTCGCGGAACCACGAGCGAGCGCGCGGAATCAGCGTGCCGTGATTGACGTCGAATTTGTGCTGGGGTTGAGCGAAGAACACTTTGCCGATGTAGTCATCGGCCAGCAGTTCGCGGCTGACGACACTTTCGCCACCATCGCTTTCGCTGAGCAGCAGGCGCGCCTGGTCGTCACCGTGCCAACCAATAAGGACGGCACTGCGACCATCCTTGAGCAGCAACAGCGCCGGCATGGCAATCGCCGGGATCTGCTCCAGTTTGCGCACCAGCACCCGCCCTTGCAGGCCGGCGCGAGCGGCTGCGCGGGGCAGCAGTTCAACAGTCAGGCGCTGCTTGGGCAACGGCAGGCCGGTGGTCAACATCGCGGCGCTGGCCGGCTTCTGATGCAGGATGCAAAGAGCCAGCAAGCCGTCCAGTAACGGATCGTCGTGCAGCGCGCGTGGATCATGAATGAGTTGAACTCGACTGACTTCTGATTCCACGCTCGGCACTCTTGGCTAACAATTGAACAATGAAGGTTCTGCTCAGTTCAGACCTGGCAGTTGAACCTTGGGCTTCACGTCGTTTTGCACAACGGATGCCAACGGTGCGACCACTCCCTGGCTTTTGAGCAACTCGCCCATGGTCGCCTTGATTCGGTATTGAGTAAATAACTGAATGTTCTTGATCTCCGCCAGACGACGAGAAGCCGAGAATAGCTCGTTTTCACTGTCGAGCAGGTCGAGCAAGGTGCGCTCACCGAGACTGAACTGCCTCTGATAGGCGGTGCGCACGCGGGTGCTGTGATCGACATATTGCTGGGCGATCGGCACTTGGGCATTGGCGTTGTTCAAGGCATTCCAGGCCAGGCCCAAATCTTCGTTCAACACGCGCAAGGCGTTGTTGCGAATATCCAGTGCCTGGTTGGACAGGTAAGACTTGGCTTCCAGATCAGCCTTGTTGCTGCCGCCGGAATACAGATTGAAGCGCATGCGCAACATGGCCTGCCATTCATTGCTGTGACCGTTCTGGCCGTCGATATCGTTGTCGGCAGTGCGACCCAATTCGGCATCGAAGCGCGGGTAGAAGGTCGACTTGGCGGCTGCGTACTGTTTCTCGGCAGCGGCAATGTCGGATTCGGCGGAACGCAGGATCGGGCTGTTTTCCAGCATCTGCGCCCGGGCTTCATTCAGGCTGGCCGGCAACAGCGCCATGAAATCGGAAGGACGCTCCAGTTGATCGGGCATCTGGCCAACGGCGCTGAGGAAGTTGGTCTCGGCGTCAGCCAGGTTGGTCTGTTCGGTAATCAGGTTGTTGCGGGCCTGGGCCATACGCGCTTCGGCCTGATCGAGGTCGGCGCCGCTGCCCACGCCGCGCTGGGTGCGCAACTTGATCTGGTCGAAAGTCCGTTCGTGGTTCTTCAGGTTATCGGTCGCCAGACGCACGAACTCACGGCGGGTCAGTACGTCGAGGTACACCTGAGCGACAGTGAGCGCGGTGCGTTCGGAGGTGCCCAGCAAGGAGTAAGCGCGGGAATTAACGGTGGCTTGTTGACGCCCCACTTCACTCGACGTCGCAAAACCGTCAAACACCATTTGCGACAACCGCACGCTCGACTCGCTGCGATTCAGGTTTTCCCAGTGATTGTTGTTGCCGGCGGCACGTGTGGTGACGTTGTCAGTGCCTTCGCGACCATAGCCGCCCAGCAGATCGACCCGAGGGAGGTATCCACCTTTTGCGGCCTTTAACTGATAATCCGCGGCCAATCGACTATTAACGCCTGCCTGGATCTCCGGATGGACATCCAGTGCCTGTTGCATGGCTTCCGGAAGGGACTGCGCCTGAACAAAACTGGCGGCAAGGGCGAAGGGTAAAGCCTTGAGCAGGTGCAAACGCATGGTTGGAATTTCCAGGATTTACTTGTCTTGAGTCACTGCAGATCGTGCCGCTGCATCGGATGATGACATCCGGAATGACCGTATGTCGGAAAGTTGCATTTTGGAACTGCATCACACTCTCTGGCACGGGCCAGCACTTAAATATCAATGTGACATTACGGAGGGGAGTGTTTAGGATGGCGTGCACAAGGTCAATAGTTTGGCATAAAGTTTATATCGAAAAAATATAGCCAATTTATTGACTAATACCCGCGTCAAAGTTGTGCCTCTAATCTTGAAAGAACGTCCAGACTGTATGGCAAACACGCCGCCAGGTTCATGGAAGTCAAACTGAATGCGACACCCGGAGAGTCTTATGAGCAGTGTTGTGGCCATCGTCAAAAGCATTGTCGGTCAGGTTTTCGCGGTGTCCCCAGAGGGCATTCGACGCGTACTCGTTGAAGGCGATCGGTTGTTTGTCGGCGATCAGGTAGACACCGGCGCAGCGGGCGCCGTTACGCTTGAGCTGGCTGACGGCCGAACCCTGGACCTGGGCCGCGACACTCAGTGGAGCGGCAGCGCGCCGGATTCCAGCGCTGACCTTGCCCAAGCCACTGAACAAGCCGCGCCATCGGTTAAAGAGCTGCAGCAAGCCATCGTTGCCGGCGCCGACCCGACCACCGATCTTGAAGCCACTGCGGCCGGCCCGACGGCTGCCGGCACAGGCGGCGCGGCAGGTGGCGGCCACAGCTTCGTGATGCTGGATGCAACCGCTGGCCGGGTCGACCCGACTATTGGCTTCCCAACCAACGGTCCTGATTCCGCTGCCACAGCCACCACACTCAATATCGGCAATCAGAACACCACAGCCACCAACGCTCCGGGCGTACTGACCGCGGATACTGGCACACAGGCCGAAGACAGCGTCGCGACCGGCAATGTACTGAACAACGATAGCGATGCCGACACGCCACTCAGCGTCGCCAGCTTCACCGTCGCCGGCATGGCCGGCAGTTTCACCGCAGGCCAGACGGCGACCATCGTCGGCGTCGGTTCGTTGACCATCGGCACCAATGGCGACTACAGCTTTACTCCGGACGCCAACTACAACGGTGCCGTGCCGCAAGTCAGCTACACCACCAACACCGGCTTGACCAGCACGCTGGATCTCACCGTGACGGCGGTCGATGATCCGAGCGTTTTGACTGCAGACACACAAACCATCGCAGAAGACACCCCTGCGATCGGCAATGTGCTGAGTAACGACAGCGACATAGACAACGTCCTGAGCGTGTCCACCTTCAGCATCGCCGGCGTCAATGGCACCTTCACAGCCGGCCAAGTTGCAACGATCGCCGGCGTTGGCACAGTGACTATCGCCGCCAATGGCGACTACAGCTTCACCCCGGTCGAGAACTACAACGGTGCCGTGCCGCAAGTCAGCTACACCACCAACACCGGCTCCACCAGCACCCTGGACCTGAACGTCACCCCGGTCGACGACGCGAGTGTGCTGACCGCTGATGCCCAAACCATCGCTGAAGACGCTACAGCGACCGGCAATGTGCTGACTAATGACAGCGATGTGGATAACACCCTGAGTGTCGCGACCTTTACCGTCGCTGGCGTGACGGGTTCCTTCACCGCCGGCCAGACCGCGACCATTGAAAATGTCGGTACGCTGACTATCGGTGCCAACGGCGACTACAGCTTCACCCCGGTCGAGAACTACAACGGCGCCGTGCCGCAAGTCAGCTACACCACCAACACTGGCTCGACCAGCACCCTGGACCTGAACGTCACCCCGGTCGACGACGCGAGTGTGCTGACCGCTGATGCCCAAACCGTCGCCGAAGACACCGTTGCAGCCGGCAACGTGCTGACTAATGACAGCGATGTCGATAACACCCTGAGTGTCGCGACCTTTACCGTCGCTGGTGTGACGGGTTCATTCACCGCCGGCCAGACCGCGACCATTGAAAATGTCGGTACGCTGACTATCGGTGCCAACGGCGACTACAGCTTTACCCCGGACGAGAACTACAACGGCGCCGTGCCGCAAGTCAGCTACACCACCAACACTGGCTCGACCAGCACCCTGGACCTGAACGTCACCCCGGTCGACGACGCGA